>JABIFK010000557.1 GCA_018650745.1 Candidatus Latescibacterota bacterium
CGTGGTGCGCACGATGATGGGATGTCCTTATTGGACGGTTTCTGATGATGCCGGTTTTACGTGGCAAGCGCCTGAACCTTTACGCCAATTTGATGGCGGTCCTGTTTTTCAACAACCCTTAAGTCCATGCCCAATGTATTGCGTGGATCAAGGCGAATATTTCTTTTTGTTTCATAATCACGATGGGCATTTTGAGGAATGGACACCGCAAGATACGTCTTGGCACCGGCGACCGATATATGTGGCACATGGCCAATTTCGACCTGGCGCACATCAGCCAGTTTGGTTCGCCGAGCCGGTATTTTTCATGGACAATACAGGTAATAAAATAGGGTATGGTCGAGGACGAACAGATTTGGCCATGTATGACAGTGTGACCATTCGCAATGGCATGCCCGTGTTGTGGTATCCTGAGCGGAAGTTCTTTTTGTTGGGCAAGAAGATGCCTATGGATTGGTTGGCTGAGATGGTCGTGCGGAAGGTTGGATCGGTGTGATTCTCTAACATATAAAAGGGGACATGCTCATGTGAACATGTCCCCTTTTTTGTGACTCATGATTATGGTATCACGCTGCTTTTTGCCACGAACACCTATGAATCTTCGCTGCGAAATTTGATGCTGCAACCGAGTGCTTTGGTTTGGGCTTTTGGAATGGATTCGCCAGCAATGAGGGCGTTGAGTGCATTTTTGAGATAAGGTACGTCAACGGCTTTGGCGTCTGAAGCATTGTCATCAATGGCACCGTGATAGATGAGTTTGCCTTTGGCATCAAAGAGAAAGGCTTCGGGCGTGCGTGTGGCACCAAATGCGCGGGCGACTTCAGATGTAGCGTCTACGACATAGGGAAAACCAAATGCTTTGGCTTTGGCACGGGCAACCATTTCATCATAGCCATCTTCGGCCACTTTGTTTGGGTCATTGGCGTTGATCATAATAACACCCACACCTTTTGTCTGATAGGTGTTGCCAATGCTGCTCATGCGGTCTTCCCACTTTTTGACCCAAGGGCATGCATTGCACGAAAATAAGACGAGTGTGCCTTTTTCTCCGGCAACGTCTTTAAGCGTGTGCCAGGCCCCGTCCACACCTTTCATTTTAACTTCGGCCTTGGGTGCTTTGGCATTGAGGTCAAGTGCGCCACCTGCTTCAACACTGTTGCTCATTGTAAAACCAATACCCATCGCGAGTGTGAGAGCAATGATACTTAGTTTGAGTTTTTTATTCATATTGCATCCTCCCTTTGGTGTTTCCGGCTGATGTTGCATGGATAACGCGTGAATTATTGACCCAAGACATCTAAGATGGCTTTTTCAAAATGTGCGTGGTCTTTTTTGCCTTCCCAGAAATGGCGCTTGTTGCCGTTGCCATCAAAAACCCAAGTCGCAGGAAGAGCGCCTGACCAGCGTTCATCTAAGGTGTTGATAAAAGCCATGTCTTTGCCCGATTTTTGATAGGTAGCAAAGTCTACGCCTTGTTTTTTTAGAAAGTCTTTTGCTGCTTCGGTTTGATTTTCAAAGTCGGCCGAGACAAAGATGATTCTAAGGCCACGGTCTTGATATTTTTGATACAGCTTCATGATGTCCGGAAATTCTTCTACACAAGGTTGGCACCATGTGGCCCAAATATTGACCAACACCGCATTGCCTTCTGCATTTTCAATAGCGGAAAGCACTTGTTCTGCAGTTGCGGGTTGAATGCTCAGTCCTATTTCTTGGGGCAGATCAGCCGCGGGTTTTCCACACCCAAGCGGAAGCCACAAACAGATTAAGAGCAGGGGCAAGAAAGCTTTTAAGTTCATATCATAAAGTCTACTTAAATTGTGCCAATCGTCAATAACTAAAGATTTGATAAAGGACCGGCTGGGCTGTGTATCGGGTATTGGAAGCGGCTGTGTATTAGACGAATAAATAAATATAAGGTTTCCATAATGAATGGGCATCACAACAGTAGGTATACATCAGGTAGGCAATCCATTTACTTATCACGCTTAAGAGCCGTTTCCAACGGCGACCTCCCAAAAAAAGGGGCAGAACCCATATCGGTTCTGCCCCTTTAAGTTTACTTGGCCGAATATCAGTCTGCGGCCTCGCTGTGATCCATCGAGCAAAATGCTTGATAGTCGATGAGCTCGGTAATTGTGGGGTTGTCTCCACAGACCGGGCAGTTGGTATCACGGCGTACTTTAAACGTGTTAAAACTTGTGCTCAAGGCATCATACATCAGCAATTTACCAACGAGGGGAATACCTTGACCGAGAATCATTTTTACTGTTTCTGTGGCCTGGACCAGGCCAATTGTGCCGGGCAAAACGCCCAAAACACCTGCTTCGTCTCAGGAAGGCGCCAGGTCTGCCGGTGGTGGCGCAGGGTAGAGGCAGCGATAACATGGCCCCTCCTTGTCGCACGAATACACCGTTACCTGGCCCTCGAATCGAAAAATACTGCCATCTACAATGGGTTTGTTCAAAAAGACACACGCATCGTTGATCAAATAGCGTGTGGGAAAATTATCACATCCGTTGACCACAATGTCGTAATGCGGCAAAATATCCATGACGTTGTGAGAGGTGAGGTATTCTGTGTGCGGTACCACATTACAGCCTGGGTTGATTTCTTTGAGCGTTTCGTAGGCAGAAACTGCTTTTAAACGACCCAAATCAGAGGTGCCGTGCAAGACTTGGCGTTGCAGGTTGGTGACATCTACGACATCGGCATCTACAAGGCCGAGTGTGCCCACACCAGCGGCAGCCAAATACAATGCAATTGGGCTGCCCAAACCGCCCGCACCAATGAGAAGGACCTTGGCGTCGAGCAATTTGCCTTGGCCTTTTTCACCCACTTCAGGAATGAGGAGGTGACGAGAGTAGCGTTGCACTTCAGCTTTGCTCAAAGGGCGATCGCGTTCGGTTTTTAAACCGGCAACAATCCAGGCGTCGTAGTCTCCTCTAATATAAGAGACATTGGCATACCCCATGCTTTGAAGGGCTTGGGCCCCCAAGGCACCTTGGCCAGGCACGCCATAAACGAGAATGTTGGCATCTCGATTATTTTCAATGCCTTCGATGCGAAGTTCAAGGAATCCACGTGGCACATTTTGTGCCCCAGTGATGTATCCCTTGGTATAGGCTTCGCGCTCGCGCACGTCCAAAAGCAGAACCGCGTCATCACTTTGAAGCTTTTGCTGGGCTTCTTCGGGTGTTAACCCCGTGGTGCTCGATTCGGCTTGGGCAACGAGTGTTTCATATCCCATTGCAATGGCCTTTCGGTTGATGGTGAGAAACTCTTAGCTGCGTATTTCAGAGTTTGTTGATTGTAAATGTAAGGAATTTCGCTTTGATGTGCAAGTGTCGGTCAGGAAATGGTGATTGTGGGTGCTGCTTGGGCAGATTCACCTAACATCTCCTTGAGTTTTTTAGCAATATCAGCAAATGAGCGTGCAGGTTCGTTGTCACCCAATGAAATGGGTTGGCCTTCGTCGCCTCCAATGCGAATTTCTGGCTGAATGGGTATTTGACCCAATAGAGGAAGGCTGAATGCATCGGCTACGCGAGTACCACCACCGTCGCCAAAGAGCGGCGTTTTGTCTCCACAACACGGGCAGAGGAAATAGCTCATGTTTTCGACAATACCCAGCAGGGGCACATTAACTTTGCGAAACATTTCAATGCCACGGTGAACGTCTTCAAGCGCTACATTTTGGGGTGTGGTGACGATCACTGCGCCTGATAAGGGCACGGTTTGCGATAAGGTGAGTTGTGCATCTCCCGTACCGGGAGGCAAATCGACGACCAAGTAATCAAGTTCGCCCCAATGAACGTCCATCATAAATTGCTGGATCACTTTGCCCACAATGGGGCCACGCCAAATAATGGGTGTGTTTGCATCGGTGATGACACCCAGTGACATAAATCTGACACCGTGCGCTTCTAAGGGAATGATTTTTTCGTCGTCGTGAACATCTGGTTGCTGATTGAGGCCCATCATGAGAGGAACGTTGGGACCATAAATATCGGCATCTAATAGGCCCACGCTCGCACCCGTTTTGGCAAGCGAGATGGCTAAGTTGACACTTACTGTGGTTTTGCCCACGCCACCTTTGCCACTTGAAACGGCGATGATGTGTTTCACCCCCGGCAAGAGTTGAGGGGATTGTTGTTGATTGGGTGCTTGCATGGAAACTCCAAGTAAAAAGGCAAAAGTGAAAAGTAAAAAGGCAAAAGTAAAATGAACCATAGTGATTGATGATTATTATCTATGTTCGCTCAATCGAGATGGTCTGTCACAACAAAAGCTCAAAGCGTAAAGAACATAGAAGGGGGGGCTCCACCTTTTGCCTTTTACCTTGTCTTATAATTCGGTGATATTTTTCGTAAGCGATTCACTTCTTCTATGACGCGTTCGGCTGTATAATCGATCTCCGCTTCGGTATTGAATCTTCCAATGCCAAAACGAATGCTGCTTTGTGCCATTGGAGCCGATATGCCCATGGCTCTGAGCACATAAGATGGTTCAAGAGAGGCCGATGTGCAAGCCGATCCTGATGAGAGGGCAATCTCACTCAACCCCATGAGTAGGCTTTCACCGTCAACGGCGGCAAAGCTGATGTTGAGGTTGCCAGTTAAGCGATGCTCGGGGTGTCCGTTGATTTGAATCTGATCGAGCGATTCAGATAATTTTTGTTGCAGTTGATTTCGCAAGGCTTTGATGCGGTCGGTCTCTTCTGCCATTTCTTTTTGAGCGATTTCACATGCTTTTCCCAATCCAACAATTCCTGGCACGTTGAGGGTGCCCGAGCGCATGCTTTTTTCATGCCCACCGCCATCCATTTGACCAATGAGGCGCACACGTGGGCGACTGCGCACATAGAGTGCCCCGACGCCTTTGGGGCCATACAATTTGTGAGCAGAGATGGAGAGCAGGTCAATGTGCATGGCTTCCACATCAATAGGCAGTTTGCCTATTGCTTGTGCGGCATCGGTATGGAAGTAGATGTTTTTTTCTTGGCAGAGTTGGCCGATTTCATGCAGGGGATAGATCGTACCCATTTCATTGTTGGCCATCATGATGGAGACCAAAATGGTGTTGTCTTGAACGGCGTTTTTAACATCGTCTGGATTTATGAGGCCGTGCGCGTCAACTGGAAGGGTCGTGATTTCTACGCCGTGATTTTCGAGGGCCCGACATGGGTCGAGAATGGCATGATGTTCAGTCGCTTGTGTGATGATGTGGCAGGTTTTTTGTGCCGCAGCCGCCACGCCTTTGATGGCGAGGTTGTCCGATTCTGTTGCGCCACTGGTGAAGATGATGTCTTTGGGTTGGGCATTGATGAGGGTGGCAATTTGCTCACGTGCTTGGTCTACGCCATCTTCTGCTTCCCAGCCAAATGAATGGGTGCGACTTGCAGCGTTGCCAAATTGTTCTTTGAAGTATGGCAACATGGCATCTAACACCCGTTTGTCAACGGGGGTCGTGGCGTGGTGGTCGAGGTAGATGGGAGTTTGAACGGACATAGGTTTATGACAGGAAAATTCTCAATTCCGTTTGGTGGAAGGTTTTGGCGTACTGCTTCGGGTACTGTCGTTGCAGATCCAAAACGCATGGCGCCACGCAGATGCGGTCGAGGTTTTGTTGGCGTATCCGATCCGCATACACGGCGAAGCAAGATCCAATATACCTGTTTTTGCATTCGAGTCAATATGGCTTACCCGATACCGTAGGGTGCAGGCTCCCGCGCCTGCCCTGTTTTTACTCATGGTCAATTGTCGATCTATTTCATTACCCTTCAAACAATGCCCGCACAAAGTTTTCGGCATCAAAGTCATCCAAGTCATCGGGGCCTTCGCCCAAACCGACAAAGCGCACTGGCAAATCCAAATCATCGGCAATGGCAATGACCACACCGCCTTTGGCCGTGCCGTCGAGTTTGGCTAAGATGAGGCCCGTGAGTTCACAGGTTTCATGAAACTGACGGGCTTGTGTGACTGCGTTTTGACCTGTGGTTGCGTCGAGTACGAGCAAGGTTTCGTGGGGGGCACCGGGCAGGGCTTTGTCGATCACACGGCGAATCTTTTTCACTTCTTCCATGAGGTTGACTTTGGTATGTAAGCGGCCAGCGGTGTCGATGAGTACGATGTCTGAACCCCGTGATTGTGCGGCTTGCAGTGCATCGAAAGCGACAGATGCCGAGTCGGCTCCGGGTTGGTGTTTCACTATGTCTGACCCCGTGCGTGTGGCCCAAATGTCGAGCTGTTCAATGGCTGCTGCTCGAAAGGTGTCGCCTGCGGCCAACAATACTTTTTTGCCTTCGTTGGCAAACTTTTGTGCGAGTTTACCAATGCTGGTGGTTTTGCCCACGCCGTTCACGCCGACGATGAGAATGACATGGGGTTTGTTGGAAATCTCTGTAACTGGAGCTGCCTTTTCGGGTTGCAGGATTTTGCGTATTTCATCCTCCAAAAATTCTTGCACCATGTTTTCGGGGTCTTCTACTTTTTCTCCCGAAGCAATTCGTTCGCGCAAGCTGTCAATGATACGGAGTGTCGGATCGATGCCCACGTCGGCTTGAATGAGTATTTCTTCAATCTCTTCAAGCGTTTCCTCGTCGAGTTTTGGGCGCAAACGAATCACTTCGCGAATTTTCTGTACCATGCCTTCGCGGGTTTTGGCGAGGCCTTTTTTAAATTTGTCAATCAGTCTGCTGAGCATGTGTTTCTCCTGAGTCATATCATTTTAATTTAAAGAAGGTTTATTGCTTTAATAAGAGCATGAAGATACACAAAATAGAGTATTTTGACAAAATAATGGCTGACAAAAGAAAACAGCCCTGTTTGATTAAAACTCCTTGACACAGATAACATATTTTCTCATATCAAATAAGACAACGTGGGCTTATTTGTAGGCCTACAGAATGAATACAGATGAACTGAGCAGATAAAATACCAATCAAATCCATCGAATGAGAATATTTTGAGGTGGAAAGAGAGCAAGGGCCATCTTCCACCAGCGATAAGAGAATGGGAGTCTATTCTGAGCACACATACGCATACACATATATTGGATTTGCTCGAAAGTGACTCCGAAGATGCCACTCGCCTCAGATCATCAAGTCCTTTTACGGGTATATTGAGCACGCATGAACGCATAACTATCTTTGAGTCATATAACCGAAAATCACTCGTTACGCCATAGCTAATCCAGATATGCAATATGAAGGAGTCATCACTTTGGCCTATAAGGGTGATGCATTATCATTGTTTTTCGTTTCGGTGCGTAGTCTCAGGGGCTTGGCTGCTCTGGTGTGGTATCTTGGCGGTTTTGCATTGTTGCTAAAAGGGCTCAGTTTGTTGGTGGCGGCTGAGATGTTGCAGCCCCAATTGGTATGGCCATGGGTGGCTGTAAGTGTTGGATTATTCCTTGGTACTTTGAAAGCAAAATATCTATTTCGTAAGAGTTGTCAAAAAAATCTGGATAGAATAGCTGCCTTGGATAGGCCTAGGCTGTGGCAATTTTATAGACCGCAGTTTTTTGTGGCCTTAACGGTTATGATTTCGCTTGGTGCCATGTTGTCCAGATTGGCTCACGGTGATTATCCATTTTTAATTGTTGTGGCGACATTGGATCTTAGCATTGCCGTTGCTTTGTTGGGGAGCAGTTATGTCTTTTGGAAACAGAAGGCATCTTGATGTTTTGAATGATGATCAAGGGATTGGGAAGGTCTGCTATGTCTTTTGAAGTATTGCTCCAGGAAGTGCGATCATGCACGTTATGTGCTGCAGACCTGCCATTCGGTCCACGCCCCGTTATTCAGGTGCATCCAAATGCAAAGATTCTGATAGCAGGGCAAGCACCGGGTCGACGGGTTCACGAATCGGGTGTGTCATTTGACGATCCCAGCGGCAATCGTTTGCGCGAGTGGATGGGCATCACACGCGAGGTGTTTTACGACCCTGAGCAAGTCGCACTTTTGGCGATGGGGTTTTGTTATCCTGGGACTGGGAAATCGGGTGACCTGCCGCCCCGGCCTGAGTGTGCACCGGCTTGGCGTGGACAACTTCTTGGGCACTTAGGCAACTTGAAGATGACGCTGGTGCTTGGTCAATATGCCCAAGCCTACCATTTTGGTAAATCGCGTGTGACATTAACCGAACGGGTAAAGGCGTGGCAAACCTATTGGCCAGACAAGGTGCCATTGCCACACCCCAGTCCCAGAAACAATCTATGGCTGCGCCGAAACCCCTGGTTCGAAGAAGAGGTGGTTCCTGTACTTCAAGAGGGTGTGTCAAAGATTTTGAATCCACGGGACTAAATCGATGGGATCTGATTTTTTCCTTGAAGCATTTGTAAAATGCCAAGCATGTATAATTGGGCATCTACCACTTTTCGAATGGTTGCTGATTGAACGCGCTTTGTGTTCATGTATTCTTTCATAAGTGTGCCCACACGCTCAGATACATTGTCAAATATGCGTCCCCGAACGGCATCACTCGCACCTATCATCGCAAGTGATAATTCCTTGTATCCCACTTCTCTCAGCAACATTTGTATTTCGCGATCGCTCAATTGTGTGAGGATTTCAAAATTATATTGCGGGAGACGCGGGATTTCTTCGGGTTCATTTATGGATGTCAAAATATCTCGACGCGTTTGATCGTCCACCAAATGTAACAGTTCTTCAATCGACCAAGCCTTTGGTTTTTCGGGTAAGACATCGGGTAATGTTGTTTGCAACCGTCTGATGATATCACATATCTGTGTGTGAAAATCAGATGTTACGGATGCCGGTTCGGGCGTTGGAGTCGATGATGTTTGAGGTGCTTTTGGCTCTGGTGTTTTGCGTGATTGCACTCGTTTGGTGGGGGCGATAAACATATTCAATTTATGTTCAATGATGCGTGGGTTGTCTCCCGCCTGAATCGACATGATACCTTCCATCATCATGCGTCTGTGCAATACTTCTGTATTGGAGAGTGCGACCGCTTTCCATCGGATGGGCCAGGCAAAGGCCCCCGCCAGAACCAGACCATAAAACAGGGGCAATGCCACATCAACAGATAGACCTCGGCCCAACGCCACTGCGCCGGCTGTGCCGATTAAACCAAACAAAATCCAGTTGATTCCCAGTACGGCAAACAGGTGGTGGCCATTGCGATGGCGTTCTTCTATATACGTGAGTTCCGTTTGCATTAAGCTTTGGATCAGTTCAGGAACAGTGCCATCTACTGCCAACCGAAGCCCTGTGGCTTCGAATGGGTGTGCCTCGTTATTTGCTGCTTGTTCCAATGCCAAAATGCCCTCGCGCCGCGCCGTTTCGGCATACCCAACAATGCGTTCAATCTGTGCTTGTGTGTGCCATTTTTTAGGAAAGAGCACCTTAAATGGCAACAGAAGCAACACGCGCAAATCTCCACCCCGAAAGGCCATGAGAGATACTGCAAGCCCACCGCCAAATACCACCAGCAACATCAGGCCGTTGTAGACATGGCCAGATGCTGAACCAATGGTTTTTACAAAAACCAGTAAGACAGCGAGCAATCCCAATAGTGTTGTTGGATCCATTACATCCTCCTAAGAATGGCATGGTGTAAAAAAGCTGTCATAACATACATGGACACCTTTTTTACAAAGATCAATTTAATTCGAGACCGCATCAGAATATCTTGGGTAGAGATTTACAGATGCATTACTATTGCCACTTAGAATGGAGAGATTTGATCGATGACTCGAAAGCAATATGAGAAGTGGGCTATACTGAGAGAAAAAGGCAAACGCCATTTTGTTTATTTTCACGGTGTTTTAATGTGGGGCATCGTTACAGGTATCATGTGGTCTGTTGCAATGTCATACTATTCACCGAGTGAACACATTTATATTCGACCCATTATTGCGCTTATTCTGTTTCCGATTAGTGGCTACTTTGGAAGCAAATGGACCTGGAACAGGAATGAACAGAAATACGATGCCTACGAAAGTGAAAATGAATAGCCGAGTGACTGACCGAATGTTTGGACGTTCTTGAGAATTGTACTGGGCGGGTTCTATTGGCCTGCGTAAAAACATTTAATCAGCAGGGAGTGTGTTTATGAATGCAGATCAAAAACCAAATGTCTTGTTTATTGCAATTGATGATTTGCGTCCTTTTTTAGGGTGTTATGGTGATAAAAATGCCCATACCCCTAACATTGATGCGCTGGCAAGTCGCGGAGTGACCTTCAACAATGCGATGTGTACAGCACCGTGTTGTGGCCCCTCGCGGGCGGCGTTGCTCACGGGGCGCTTTCCGACCCAGACAGGTTTGTATGGGTTTCAGGATTGGGCAGGGTGTGAAGAATTTGAGACGATGGTGACATTGCCAGAGCACTTTCGCAAAAACGGGTATCAAACGTTCGCTTCGGGCAAGATTCATCACAATTCACTTCGCGTGCATTCTTATACACAAAATGCTGTGGATATCAATGAAAATTCTGATGATCCCGAAAGGTTTGTGATGGTGCCTCGGGCAGACCGTGAATGGGATGGCAATCATGTGGGGGAGGTCAGCAAAGCCAATTACAGTCATATGCCTGTATTGGAGGATTGTATCAATTGGGGTGATGGACGCAATGAAGGAGGGACGTCGATTAAGCTGGTGTCGGGGCCTTCTGATGATCTGGTGATGCAGTGCCAAGATGGGGTGACGGCTCAGTTTGGGGTGGATGTGCTCAACCAAGAGCACGATAAACCGTTCTTTTTGGCGACAGGATTTGTGCGCCCTCATTTGCCGTTTATTGCGCCCCGGAAATATTTTGAATATTATCCATTGGATGAACTTGAATTACATCCGGTGAAAGACGATGATTTGGCGGATTCTCCGTGGGCGGCCCGGCGCAATGCCAAGGTGCAGGATGATATCAACATTCGCAAGGCAGACCCCCAAGGGCGTGCTCGGGTGATTCAGGCGTATTATGCGTGTGTTTCTTTTGTAGATGATATGGTGGGTATGGTGTTGGATGCACTGGAGCAGAGTGCTTATGCTGACAATACGATTGTGGTGTTTTGGTCTGATCACGGCTGGCACTTAGGCGAAAAACGGAGTTGGCGCAAGTTTTCGCTTTGGGAAGAGTCGGCGCGCACCCCTGTGTTAATTTTTAACCCGCGACATTCTGAGACTGGAGGGCAGATGTGTCAGCGTCCGGTGGGGTTGATTGATATTTTTCCGACGCTGACAGATTTGTGCGGTTTGCCTATGCCAGAAGCATACGATGGGGCGTCACTCAAACCGTTGTTGGATGATCCTCATGCAGATACACCGGAGCTACGAGACCCCGAACTCACTGTGCATGGGCGAGGCAATTACAGCCTGCGTGATGAGACTTGGCGGTATACGCGTTATTTTGATGGCAGTGAGGAATTGTACAACCATCGGGATGATCCTTATGAATGGCAGAATTTAGCAGATGATCCTGCGTTTGACGATGTGAAAACGCATATGGCTTCGTTGATGCCGCAAGAGAGTGTGCCAACTGTGGAACCGCGTAATATTGGCGGGTTGGCCGATCTGGACAAAGAAGATATGGAGCAGTTTGTTACTGAGATTTGGCCCAAATGGTTGAAGGAAGCTGTGCCACCGCTTTTATAACTGGATAGGAAAGGTGTCGGGACATAGGTATCTTTTTAGGAAATATCCTAAAAATTGGAAATATCCTAAAAAAATGCAGAAGCGTAAAAGTTGAGTCCGACAATTTCAAACTCTCTAACACCAATAATTACAGCCATCTGAGACACATTTCAGGTGGCTGTTTTATTTTGGCACCTCTATTGCGATAGAGGTGAACAGCTTGACTTTGCAATATGGCAGGATTTTATTGCCTGCAACCCTTAGATGGAGACCGCGTATGTTGCGAAGGATGATTTTGGATGGAGAAGGTGGGTTTGTGGAGGTTATAAGATGTCGGCTTCGGTTTGTAGGCGCGCTAAAAGGTCTGTGGTACCCAATGCTTCGGCCCAAGTTTTGAGGTAGTCTTGGTTGAGGTGTTCGAATTGAACTTCGTAAATGCGGAGCGCGTCGGTGAATTGTTTTTCACTGCCGCCAGACAAATTAGCCCATCTCAACTTGGCCAGAATGGTGTCTTCGGGGGTTGACACATACATTGGGATACCGAAAATTTCTTCGGTGTATTTTCTCGCAAATCGAGATTGGTCAAATGGCTTATCGGTTAAGATCCAAAAGTCTACTTTGTCACCTTCATTGTTGGCCATCATGTTGAACATAGAATCACGATCTATGGCTTCTAAAATGCTGTCCTCTTCCAAATAATAATCAGGCATAGGAAATGCTTTGATCAAGGTTTGAACGGCAGATTTTTTGAGATGGACAACCAGATCAATATCGTGTGTGGATCTTGGTTCACCTTGTAAACTGGATACCATCGAGCCTGTGATCATGTATTCAATACCAGATTGATCGAGTACCTGGGACACAGTTTTTAATAGTTCTTGTTGTGACATTTGTTCAATCGCTGACGTAAGATTTTTTGGAATTCTTCTTCGGAGATATCTGGAAAGCGTTTTCGCAAACCTTGAACAAAGAGTTGTTTGGTGGTCGCAGACAATTCTAACGCTTTTAACAAACGTTGTTCGGGAGACATGTTGCGCAAGATTTCAATATATCGTTTGCGGTTGGGATGTGGTTTGGGATTCATCTGATCATCACTTTATATGTTATTGAAAAAATGCAATGCCACACAATGATATGTCTGGCAATATAGCCCAAATGGGAAAAGGTGTCAACGAACCCCGAGAGGTCATGATGAAGATCGATGTGGAGAATTTATGATGAAACCATTTCTTAAGAACTTGATAGAAGGTTTGACATTTTTCTGCTTCGTGCTGGTTTTGGGTGCGACCCAATGTTGGAGCGCAGATCCAACCCTTGCGCGCTTAGCGTTTTGGGTGCCACCAGATCGGATGACGGAATTTGAAGCTGCGTATGAGACGCAGGTGGTGCCCATTTTGAAACGCCATGGTTTCACGGAATGGCAAGGCCCCACACGAGCAACTGTGGATTCTGTTTTCTCGCGTATGTTTGCGTTCAAAACGCGTGCCGAGTACGGTGAAAGGCGTCCAGCACTGTACGCTGATCGCGGGTTTCGGGAAGGCCAACGCATTTTGGGTGCTGCTTTTGGCACAAACAGGCCTGATGGACGGATTAAAATGGAGTTGAATATCTACAGGTCTCCCGCAGGACCTGGGTCGGGTGTTGCTACGGGAGCCGGACTGGGGCATTGGCGCACATATGATGTAACAGACGGTATGACGAGCAATACAGTATTTTCGATTGTCCAAGATAGAGAGGGACATCTCTGGTTTAGCACGACGGGCGGTATCAGCCGATATGATGGCGAGACCTTTACCACGCTCGTGGCAAAAAGTGATCCTGCAACTCGTCCCCGCATGATTTTTCAGGATCGAGAGGGAGACCTCTGGTTTAGCACGGCGGGTGATGGCGTAAGCCGTTACGATGGAGATACTGTTACCCATGTTACAATGCCAGATATACTGTCCAAAAATGCTCCCGTGTCGTTTTTTCAGGATCGAGAGGGACATCTCTGGTTCGGTACCGATGGCGGTGGTTTATACCGTTATGATGGAGATACGTTTACCAATTTTACCGGACAAGATGGCTTGAGCAAATATCGTATCATATCCATTTCACAGGATCGCGAGGGTGTTTTCTGGTTTGGCACCAATGGCGGTGGCATAAGCCGTTACGATGGAAAAACTTTTACCACGCTCACACAGAAGGATGGCTTGATTGATAACCGAGTGCGCACAGGTTTTATGGATCGCGAGGGTGTCCTTTGGTTCGGTGCTCTTGGTGGTGTGAGTCGCTATGATGGGAAAACCTTTACCAATTTCACCATAAAAGATGGACTTCCCAGCAATAATATACGTTCCATATCTCAAGATCGAGAAGGAGCGCTCTGGTTTGGCACTTGGAGGCAGGGCGTGAGTCGATATGATCCTTCGGCTGCGTATATTACCTCAGATTCAGCTGGCACGGGTGCCACCGAGGGACTCGCGTCACAGACTTTTACCACTTTTACCGAACAGGATGGACTGGCTTCCGGTAGTGTGGCTTCGATCTTTCAGGATCGAGAAGGTACTTTCTGGTTTGGTACCTACGGCGGTGGTGTAAGCCGGTTTGACAGAGAAACTTTTACGGACTTTACCACACAAAATGGCCTGCTTGACAATTTTGTCTATTCAACTTTTAAAGATCGTGAAGGGTGCATCTGGTTTGGAACCTCAAATGGTGCGACTCGATTTGACGGGAAGACTTTTACCACCTTCACCGCAGAAGATGGATTGGCGCATAGTGTGGTGTTTTCCGTTTTCCAAGACAGCAAGGGAGACTTCTATTTTGGCACCTTTGATGGATTGACCCGTTATGATGGCGAGACGTTTAGTACCTTTACCGCTGCTGATGGATTGGCCGGTACTAATATGGGAGGGATTTGCGAGGACCGTGACGGAAACCTTTGGATTGGGTCTTCTGCCGGTGTGACGCGTTATGATGGTGAGACTTTTTCCCCCGTTATCAAAGCGGATGGATTGTCCCTCTATGGTAATAGTATTATCCAAGATCAAGACGGGCTTGTTTGGTTCGGCACTCGGGAGGGTGTAATCCGCTACGATGGCGAGACGTTTACCACCATCACCACAGAAAGTGGCCTGGCGCTCAATCGTGTAAGTTCGATTATCCAAGATCAAGACGGGCTTGTTTGGTTCGGCACCTCAGAGGGTGTAATCCGCTACGATGGCGAAACGTTTAGCACCTTCACCACAGAAGATGGATTGGCATTCAATACTGTATTGTCGGTTTTCCTGGATCGAGAGGGCACGTTCTGGTTCGGTACTTTTGGCGGTGGTGTAAGCCGTTACGATGGCAAAACTTGGACCACCCTCACCAAAAAGGATGGGTTAGTCAGCAATTCGATATCTTCGATTACCCAGGATCGAGAAGGGGCACTCTGGTTTGGCACCGGCGAGGGTGTGAGTC
>JABIFK010000909.1 GCA_018650745.1 Candidatus Latescibacterota bacterium
AGATTTTGATTGCGGGTTTGGATCGTATTGAGCGGGGGAGAAATGGCATTGATGGGATGTTCATCTTGTCATCGGCAGGGAAAGAGGTCTGGAAAGAGAATCGCACGTCGCGCGGTTGGTTGACTATTGTGGAAACGGTTGAGAATTGGGATGGGTCTGGGCAGAATTATATTTTGGCCTATCGTCGTCGGGCAGGTTTGTTGCCTGGTTTATATGATGGATACGGCAAACGTGTGGTCACGTTTCCTACAGATGGGAATGTGATGTATGCGGATTTGTTGGGGCATGGCCGTCAAGATGTGATTGTGTATACCGATGAAAAGGCGTGGATTTATTCGAGTGAGATGTGTGATGTTTCTAAGTCCGTGTCGGGTGGTGCCCTTCCGCAAAGTAAGCGTTTGTCGCACACAACATTGTATCCGGGTGGTGAGTATCCCGAAGTTTAGAGATTGGGGGATGAGATGGAATTTGTCGAATTAGGTAAAACGGGAAAAAAGGTATCAGCACTTGCGTTGGGTTGTATGAGTTTGACGCACGAAAAGGAAGCACAGAGCCGGGCTTCTGTTGTGAAAGCATTTGAGTTGGGTATCAATTTTTTTGATACAGCTGATGTGTATACAAATGGCGAATCGGAAACTGTTTTGGGTGCCGCACTAAAAGAAGGCGGTATTGCACGAGAAGATGTGGTCATCGCGTCTAAGTGTGGTATTGTTTTTCCGGGAATGGTACCCGAATATGAGTACAAGGCTTATGATTTGTCTGCAGATTATATTAAGGCCGGTGTTGAGAAATCATTGAAACGTTTGGATACAGATTATATCGACTTGTTTCAACCGCATCGCATCGATTATCTCACACATCCAGAGGAAACCGCACGCGCATTTGATGATCTGAAAGCCGAAGGGAAAGTGCGACACGTAGGTGTGAGCAATTTTTCTCCAGACGAAATTCGGGCTTTGTCAGCGTATGTTCGGCTTGAAGTGCTTCAGACGCAGTTTAGTTTGTTGCACTTGGAACCGCTTGAAACAGGTTTGTTGGCCACTTGCCAAGAGAAGCAAATGAATATGTTGTGTTGGAGCCCCAATCACAGTGGCGTGTTAGCTGGCAAAGGGGATTTGGCACATTCAAATTGGCAAGCCCAGCGTGAGCAAGGGGTGGTGACCCTAGTGGCAGAGTTTGCCGATAAATATGGTTGGACATTGGGACAAACGGCTTTGGCGTGGTTGATGCAATTGCCGGGAGGGGTGATTCCTTTATTGGGCACCGCCAATCCGGATCATGTTGCAGAAGCTGTAGATGCGGTAGGCAAACGGTTGGATCGAGATGATTGGTATGAGCTGATGGTGATTGCACGCGGGCGCCCCATGCCATGGGGGCAGCGACCGTATTTGTATACTAAAGAACGGTAACACGGGAGGTCAGTATGAAAATAGTGGATCTACAAGTGATTCCTTTTCGGGTGCCGAGACAGCGGTTTCATCGCGGTGACATGTTGCCAGAAGATACGGTGGTTCAAACGCTGACCAAGGTCATTACCGATGAGGGTGCCGAGGGATATTATTTGGGTGGGCATAATCACGGAGATGAGGAGGGGATGCCACCAGATCGCGCGGCCACTGTTTTGGGCCGTATCAAAAATATGATTGTGGGACACGATCCTTTTGACCGTGAGAAATTTTGGCATTGGCTGTGGGTGGCCAAAGTAGAAGAACCCATACTGAGTGTACTGGACATGGCTTTGTGGGATTTGCAAGCGCGTTTGTTTGATGTGCCCATTTACAAGCTATTGGGTGGGGGCCGAGACAAAGTGAAGGCTTATGCCAGCACCTATCCCAATATGGGATCTGTCGAAGATTATGCCGACCACGCAGCCGCTTGTAAAGCACAAGGGTATACCCATTACAAAATTCACCCGTATTATTTTTGGGACCCAGTCACGCAGCAACCTGACCCGGGGCGCCCTTCGCACATTAAACAAGACATAGAAATATGTCGTGCGGTTCGTGATCGGGTGGGCGACGATATGGTGTTGAGCTTTGATCCTTGGGGTACGTATTGCAATTATGAAGAAGCCGTGAAGGTGGGCCGCGTATTGGAAGAATTGGATTTTTATTGGTATGAACATCCAATGCCCGAATATCGAGTGGCTTCGTATGTAAAACTATGTGATGCGTTGGATATACCGATCTTGTCGCCCGAAGTTGCTGCGGGTAGTTTTTATACACGAGCAGATTGGATTTTACGTGGTGCATCAGATATGAGTCGCATAGATGTGTTGCGCGGGGGGATTACGGGGTGTAAAAAGATGGCTGCAGTGAGCGAAGCGTATGGCGTGAAGTGCGAGATCCATATGAGTGGTTTTGCAAACTTACAGATATTAGGTTCAACAAGCGAAGATACCTGCGAATATTACGAGCGTGGGTTGCTTGCGCCCGGTGTAGATTGTAATACGCCACCGCCCTATTTGGACGCGATTGGTGATCCTATGGATGACGAAGGTTATGTTCACTTGTCTTCTGAGCCAGGGATGGGATACAAGATCAACTGGGACTATATTAAAGACAATCAGATCGAGGATTATGTTCGGTAAAAAGATCTAATGATGAACTGGTGGTGCTTTGAAAAAGGCTTGCGCATTGAGTGTCGCAAGCCTTTTTTAATGGGCGACTAAGGAGGTCGAACATGCAAGTTATGGAAACGTTTGATGATGCTCAGCAGAAACAGTTTATGGAACAAGGGTATTTGCGTTTGGGGAAGGTACTTACCCCTGATGAATTGGTTGCCTTGCAAGGTCGAATTGACGCAATTATGTTGGGCGAAATCCCGTATAAAAAGATGCTGTTTCAATTGGATGGAAAATCGGAAGAATACGGACAAATGGAGTCCAATTCATATGGAAATAAAGGCGCTTCTTTGGCGTATCGACGCATTACGGGTCTTGAGCAAGACCCTTTGTTTCTAAACTATATGCAACATCCGGTATTTCGAGCTATTGCGAAGTACTTTATTGGCGATCACGTGTCTGTTTTTCGTGCAATGTTCATGAACAAACCTGCGAATCAAGGCACCATTTTGCCTTGGCATCAAGACGTTGGTGAGGGATGGGGGTTGGATCAAAATCCCATTGTAACCGTGTGGACGGCTTTAGACGATGCGGTGCCAGAGAATGGGTGTATGCAAATTGTGCCAGGCAGTAACAATTTGGGTATTTTGAACCCCGGGCATTATGTATCCGAAGAAGACCAAGAGAAACATGCTACTGTAGACAAAATTACTCATTTGGGTGCCGAAGCGGGCGAAGCGATTTTGTTGCACAATTGGTTGATGCATCGTTCTGGTGTGAATAAGACGGATTCGCCAAGGCGTGCATTGAGTGTGGCTTATATGGATGCTGAGACAAAAAAGATGAGAAATGGGCAAACCTTTCCTGTGGTTTTTGGTGAAAATGCACTGTCGTAATCTCGGTAGGAACTAAGTCCTGTCTGTTTTGGAAGAATCAAATCTAACCTTTTTAGAGTACTATGGAGGCATATATGGCGCGTCCAAAAGTATTAATTGCCTGTGGACAACGTGTACGCGATCAATATTTACCCACTCGGGAAATTGAACGCCTTGAGGCTTTTGCCGATTGGGATTGGTTTGCGTGTGAAGGCGGGGGTATTGAAGCTGCAAATGAAGATATTGATGCCGCCAATCAATTGGCTGAACGGATCGATGGTGTGGATGCTTTGGTTGTGTGTCACGGTTCACCACGCATTGATGCAAAGATTTTAGAACGCGCCGATAAGCTACGCTTTATTGGTGAATTGGAAGGCGACCGTTTCAGTGCGCGAATCGATCTGGATGCCGCTTGGGCGCGAGGGATTCGCACTGTGGATACTACGAATGGTTCGTCGTATCCGGTAGCTGAATGGGCATTGGGTTTGATTTTAGTTTCGGTGCGTAACGCGGGTGCCAATTTTCGACGTATCATTTCGGGTGTCACGCCGTCTCGTGGGGATAAGACCGAGATGTGTGGTTCTTTGTGGGGGAAGCGTGTCGGCATTATTGGCGGGGGCCATATGGGGCGGCGACTGATGAAATTACTACGCCCATTTGAAGTCGAGATGTGGGTGCACGATCCATATCTGCCGCGCGAAATGGGAGAAGCTTTAGGATTTTTGCAGACGTCGTTTGATCAGATCTTTTCACTATGCGATGTCATTGTTTGTGTGGCCCCCCTTACGCCCAAAACGAGAGGGATGATTGGTCAACGCGAATTGAATATGATTCGATCAGGCTCTGTTTTTGTAAATGTATCAAGAGGTGCTATTGTCGATTCTTCGGCTTTAGTTGAGCGGTTGAAACGGGGTGATATCGTAGCGGGGTTGGATGTTTTTGACCCAGAACCCATTCCTGCAGACAACGAGATTATTGATTTACCGAACGTATTTTTGTCGCCCCATATTGGGTGGGCAACAGGTGATGATTCGCCTCATTTTTTCAATTTGATGGTAGATGAATTGGATCGTTTTTTTGCGGGACACGAAACACACTTCGATTTAACACCGCGCGCAAAAGCAAATCGTTTGGGCGATGAACCTCCAGGTTCGTGATCCATTCTTTTATTGCAAAAGATTCTCAAAATGATAGGTCAGGTTCTTTGTTAATCCATGGCAGAAACAAAGGTCAATTATGGCAATCTTTGAAGCAAGTATTTTAGATGATCGGCAGCGACGTGTCGCTCAAGCCTTTGGTAAAGAGGCACCCATTGTTTTGATTGGAGCAGGTGAACCGATTCCCAAACCGGGCGGACATGATCAAGTCTACCCGTTTATTCCTTATCCTCAATATTATTGGTTAACCGGTTTGCGGAGACCTGGTGGCGTGTTGGTGTTTGATCCGTTGGTGGGGTGGACGCATTATGTTCAACACGTGACGGATGCAGAGCGTCTGTGGGAAGGTGGGGTGGTTGAGGTAGAAGGAGAGAGTGTTGCAAAGTTGGATGCTTGGTTGGCGAAACAAAAGGACCGCAAGATGGTCACTCTTGGGGCGGGTGTAACTGGTGTTACGAGTGACCGTGATCTGACTTCCGAAATGGCTCTGAGAGTAGATCGTGTGCGGAGGCATTTGGATCGTGCCGAGTTGGCAATTATGGAAAAGGCAGTGTTGGCAACAGCGGCGGGACACAAAAAAGCAAAGGAAGCGATTGGCGAAGGTGTAACAGAGCGCCAAGTACAAATTGCTCTTGAGAATGAGATGATGCTCTATGGAGCACATGAAATTGGGTACGGCACCATTGTAGGCGCGGGTGATCATGCGGCCGTGTTGCATTTTGAACCGAGTAATCGCGTTATTGATCAAGATGATTTGGTTCTGGTTGATGCCGGCGGGGCTGTGTTGGGATACACGGCAGATGTGACACGTACCTACCCTGCTGGCAATGCGTTTACGCCGAAACAACAAGCGATTTATGATATTGTGCACCAGGCAGAGTTGGAAGGCATTGCACAATGCCACGTGGGCGTGGAATGGCATGATATACATCGTGTGGCGGCGAAGGTCATTGCCGAAGGTTTGTGCGATTTGGGGATCCTCAAAGGGGAGGTGGATACCTTGTTGGCGTCTGGGGCTGTTGCTTTGTTTTTACCGCACGGTATCGGGCATATGTTGGGGCTTGGTGTGCGTGGTGTGGGGGGATGTGCACCTGGGCGAGATGGTACTGAGATGTATTGTGGTGCGCGCATTCGTGTGGATTTGCCACTGGAAAAGGATTTCTTGATGACTGTTGAGCCGGGTATTTATTTTGTACCAGCGCTGTTGGATGATCCAAACAATCGACGTGAGTTTTCTGAAATGGTGAACTGGGATACGCTGGATGACTGGCGTTCGGTTGGTGGGGTACGCATTGAAGACAATGTGGTTATTACTGATGACGCTCCTTTGGTGCTTACGGAATCTATTCCTAAGTGATTTAATATCAGCTGTTTGGTGCCTCATAACTCTTGTCCAGTAGGGATCATTTGTATGTCTTGAAGAAGGGTTATTTCTGCTGTGGTGGAACTTGTGTCATAAATAAGCGTATAAGACTTTGTACCACGTGATCTCTTGACTCTATAACAAAGGAATTGTCTATACGATCAGACTGCGCATGCGTTATACCTGTTGTTACTTCAGTTTTATTCCAATAGGAGGGGTGCATGCAAATATTGCTTGTGGCGGACGATCAACAGTTCGCGGGGGCTATCAAGCACGGTCTGATGGAAAATGGTTTTTGTGTCACAGTTGTTTCTCAATATTTGGTTGAGGAAGCCACTGCGTTGCAAAACAAATTTGAATTGATTATTTTGGATTTAGCGGTGTCTGAACAATCCGGCTTAAGTGTCTGCGAAGCATTACGCAGACGGGGATTGCAGACACCGATTTTTTTGTTGGGTCAAATTGAAGACGTAGAAGATTGTATTTTGGGTTTAGATCTGGGTGCAAATGATTATTTGCTCAAGCCTTTTGATGCGCCTGAATTGTGCGCGCGCATTCGGGTAGCATTGAGCCGCAAAGGACATCCTTTTGCCGTGCATTTGAAAGCGCGTGATTTGGTACTTGATCCCATTACGCGAAAGGTGCGTCGAGGAGGAGATGAAGTTGAATTGACACCAAAAGAATACACTCTCTTGGAATATATGATGCGGCATCCTGGTCGCGCGCTATCACGAGAAGTGTTGAGAGATCAGGTCTGGAATTACGGGTTTGATACGGGGACAAATGTCATTGATGTTTATATCAACTATTTGCGACGTAAGATTGATAGCAATGCTGAAAATCCGATGATTGAAACTGTGCGCGGTGTGGGGTATGCTTTACAACCCAATGGGTATGTGTAGATGTGTAATCGCTTGAATAACATGGGTTTGTGGGCCGGTTGTTTGGCTGGGTTCTTGGCCTGTGAGAAGTTTCTAATGTGTCTTTAACAGTTTTCTAATCTTTGTGGTGACACATGTAGCCGATATTTGTGTTTAACAATGAGCAGATATTGGACACTGTTTTTTTACCAACGGGTTTACAATGACAAAAAAGGTCAAAATGAGGCTGGGCATGTTGCTGCTACTGGTATCTTGGGTAAGCAGCATTGAAAGTGTTGATGTGCCTCCTGGACATCGGGGGCTCACCATGCCTTGTGAAACGTGCCACACAACTGATTCTTGGAAAGAGATGAAGCATCCTATTGACTTTGATCATACCCAAACCGGTTTTCCACTTGAAGACAGACATAGAAATGCTGCGTGTGAGACGTGTCATGTAAAAGGCGATTTTGTAACTGTGTCACGTGATTGTCAAAGTTGTCACAATGATGTGCATCGCGCAGAGAATGGTTCCGATTGTCAGAGGTGTCACGACGTGCGTGGATGGATTCCCTCTCAGACCGTTGATTTACATCAGATGACACGCTTTCCATTGGTGGGGGTACACGAAATGGTCTCGTGTCAAATGTGCCATGTGAATCAACAGCAGAATGAATTTGTTGGTCTATCGACTGAATGTTATGCATGTCACGCAACAGACTTTAGAAATGCACGCTCACCCAACCATGTGGCGGCGCAGATTGATGTGCGTTGTGAGCAGTGCCACGCGGCTTCGGCACCCAATTGGGAAAATGCATTATTTGACCATAATCAAACCGGGTTCAGTTTGGTTGGCGCACATCAAGGGGCTGATTGTGCCAGCTGTCATAGCAATGGGGTGTTTGAAGGTACACCAATCGATTGTTATTCATGCCACCAAATGGATTTTGAGCAGACCAAAGCACCCAACCATGTTTTGGCGAATCTCGAAACCAACTGCCAAACTTGCCATACAGACGTGGCTTGGAAACCATCGACTTTTGATCACAACCTAGCAAACTTTGCTCTAGCAGGTGCGCACGTAACAACCGATTGTGCGAGTTGTCATGTTGGAGGTGTGTTTACAGGTACACCAACGGACTGTTATGCGTGCCACAAGCCAGACTTTGAACAAGCCAAAGAGCCAGACCATATGGCAGCCAATTTTGATTCGAATTGCCAGACATGTCATACTGATGCGGCGTGGAAACCTTCGACCTTTGATCACAACCAAACGAATTTTGCTCTAGCAGGTGCACACGTAGAAACCGACTGTGCGAGTTGTCACGTTGATGGTGTGTTTACTGGTACACCGACAGATTGTTATACGTGCCACAAGTTAGACTTCGAAAAAGTGAAAGATCCTGATCATGTTGCGGCGAATTTTGACCAAGACTGTTTGACGTGTCATACGGATGTTGCGTGGGAACCATCGACATTTGATCACAATCAAACGAATTTTGTTCTAGCAGGTGCGCACGTTACGACGGACTGCGCGAGTTGTCACGTTGATGGTGTGTTTACTGGTACACCGACGGATTGCTATACGTGTCACAAGTTAGACTTTGAAAAGGTGAAAGATCCTGATCATGTCGCAGCGAATTTTGACCAAGACTGTTTGACGTGTCACACGGATGTTGCGTGGGAACCATCGACCTTTGATCACAGCCAAACGGATTTTGTTCTAGCAGGTGCGCACGTTACGACGGACTGCGCGAGTTGTCACGTTGATGGTGTGTTTTCTGGCACACCAACGGATTGTTTTACGTGTCACCAATTGGATTACGAGCAGACCCAAAACCCCAATCATGTTTTGGCTCAATTGAGTGTGCAGTGTTTAGATTGCCATACACAATCTGCTTGGGAACCTGCTCAGTTTGATCACAATTTGACAGAGTTTCCTCTTACGGGACGTCATGTGAACACGGATTGTGCCAGTTGCCATATTAATGGGCAGTTTGCAAATACCTCTAAGGACTGCTTTGCGTGTCATGACTCCGATTTCCAGGAGGCAAAAGATCCAAATCATGTCGCGGCTGGTTTTCCTCAAGATTGTGAGTCGTGTCATAATACGAATCGTTGGGATCCTGCAGACTTCAACCATCGCACATATTTTCCAATATATACAGGAGAGCATCGTGGTGAGTGGGATGCATGTTCTGATTGTCATACACAGGCAACAGATTTCAAAGTGTTTTCCTGTACCACATGCCATGAACACAGAAAGCGTGAGATGGACGATGAACATGATGATGTGCGAAATTATGTTTATCAAAGCGCAGCGTGTTACGATTGTCACCCCAACGGAGAGGAATAAGGACATGTTTCAACGGTTGTCTCTTGTTGTAGGTCTATGTTTGTTGGGTCTGCCTTTTCAGGTTGGGGCACAAATGAATGGGCTGAGCATTTCTGGCAAAGTGGTTCAAATTGCTGGAGAGACAGTTTATGTCAATGTTGGGCGACAAGGGGGGTGGCAAGGTGGACAGGTGCTTCAGATTTGGCGTGACGGCGTGAATGTTGGGGAATTGCGGGTGATCAGAATAGCGGATCGATTTTGTGCCAGCAATGTTGTGTCAGTTACTGGGGGGATTCGAATTGGGGATGAGGTGCGTGGTGATGTTCAAAAAGAGGATAGCGGAGGAGGGGCAAAACGAGAGAAGGAGGTACCCGATGGAAATAGCACATTGGATGTACGCACTCAATCTGTTAAAGTTCTACCACTTGCGTCTGATGATATACCGGAAGAGCGCACCTTAAGTCGAGGTAAGTTGTCGTTGCGATATAGTTTTTCCGATGATCAATCGGAAAGCAACCGAGATGTGCACCAACCGGCTGCATTATTGGATTGGGATGTCTCAAATATTGGTGGAACGGGGTTTCGGTTTAATTTTCGTGCTCGGGCTCGTCGTCGAACGTCGAGCAGAACGACAAGACCTCTTGTGCGGTTATACGATTTGGGACTGCATTATGAGTCCCCGAACAAGGGCATTACACTGGGGGTGGGGCGTCAGAATCCAACACTTGTGTCGGGGGTAGGTGACTTTGACGGTGGGTTTTTGAAGGTACGTGTTGGGCGCAAAATGCACGTGGGTTTTTTCGGTGGTTTTCAACCTAGCCTGCAAACGTCGGGGTTTGATGCAAAAGCTCAGAAAATGGGTGCGTTTGTCAATTGGGATCGCACTGGGCTTAGATTTTTTAGGCAGAACACCACTTTGGCTTTTGTTGGCGAATATCAGAATGGCCAAATCAATCGGGAGTATTTTTATTTTCAGAACTTTATCTGGATTGGTCGAAAAGTCTCCCTTTTTCAACATGTTGCTGTTGACTTAGATCGACATAATCAGACGCTTCAAAATAAACGAGTGCAGTTGCGTAATGCGTATACCACGTTGCGTGTATCCCCATCTTCACGTTTTTCGGTGAGTGTCGGGTATGACGCACGCAATCAAATTTTACCGCCCGTATTTGAGACGGTTGAAGACAGCTTGATGGCCGTGGCTTTCCGGCAAGGGTTTCAAGGAAATGTGACTTTGCGTCCCTTGCGCAGTCTGTTTCTATATGTGCGTGGTAATGTGCGCATGCAAAAAGGAGAAGAAAGAAATCAGGCGTGGTCTGTGGGAGGTGCGGTTACAAATCTGTTGGGGAGTGGGGTGAGGTTGCGCAGTCGTTTTA
>JABIFK010000894.1 GCA_018650745.1 Candidatus Latescibacterota bacterium
CCCCAGCCATAAAATAGGGATTGGAGTAAGCCTCACGCCCGACCATCACACCATCGACAAACGCCAAATGATCAGCCACAGCGTCTAAGGTCTTTACCCCGCCATTGATACTCACGTGCAGGTGGGGAAATTCACGTTTGATCTGATAAACCGTGTCGTATTTCAGCGGGGGCACATCACGGTTTTCTTTGGGGCTCAAACCATGTAGCCAGGCCTTGCGCGCGTGAAAGATAAAAACATCGCAGCCCGCTTCAGAAACCGTCTTCACAAAATCACACAGGGCCTCATATGAATCTTGCTCATCAATTCCAATTCGCGTCTTGACAGTCACGGGTATAGATACCACATCACGCATCGCACGCACACCATCTCCCACCAATTGCGGTTCGGCCATCAAACAGGCACCAAAACGCCCCGATTGAACACGATCGCTGGGACATCCTATATTCAGGTTGATTTCATCATATCCCCTGTCTTGCCCAATTTTGGCACACTCAGCCAAATCCGTTGGATCACTTCCTCCTAATTGCAACGCAACAGGATGCTCAAAGTCATCATAACCTAACAAATAGTCTCTGTCACCGTGAATGATGGCCCCAGTCGTAACCATTTCAGTATACAGCAAGGCTTGGCGTGTGATCAAGCGCAGAAAATACCGCGCGTGCCGATCAGTACAATCCATCATGGGTGCCACTGAAAAAGTTCTATTCTTTATAATATCCATAGTTATTTTCACGACCCTACCTTAATCGTTTACCCACTATCCCTTGTAACCTAACAAAAAACAGGGTCGATCACCAGAAGCGACCGACCCAAAACCCTACTCTACCAAAAGCGCCATTACCCAGAAAATGCTGCCACACCCACTTCATTGGCATTGACAATGCTCGGAGCAGCCTTGGGGGGATTATCGCCCAAAAATGGCAATACATCATTCTGATCCGCCCAAGCGCCAAATCCACTCAAAATACCGGCCACATTACTGGCGGCCAATATGGCCATGCCTTGACGTGTCCATTGTGTTGCCGAAGCAATGTGCGGCACAATCACCACATTGGGCAGATCTTTCAATCCTGGTTTCATTAAAGGTTCGTCTTCAAATACATCCAAACCAGCTTTAAAGTCTGGATGTGATTTGCAATGCTCCACCAAAGCCACTTCATCAATCACTGGGCCACGGCTGGCATTGATCAGAATGGCGTTGTCTTTCATTACGCCTAAGCGCTCAGTATTCATCAAATGGAAAGTTGTATCATCCAACAAGGGATGCAAACTGACCACATCAGAGACCTGCAGCACTTCTTCTACGGTTTCATAACGTGTGACCTTGACAGGTTCTTCCCCTTGAGACTGCAAAAATTCGCCATAGGCTTTGACATAGTTTTCTAGGTATTCATTGGGGTAAGGGTCAAAATAAGCCAAGTCCATCTTAAATCCTTCAACCATCATTTTGGCATAAGCTGTACCAATGCGACCCGCACCAACAACCCCCACAGTCTTACGGGCCATCAGTTCGCCCAAGTACAATGAGGGCAACCATCCCGTATACTTTTCGGCACGCATATAAGCATCGGCTTCAATAACACGGCGAGCCGCCGAAAAGGTGAGCGAAACGGCCATTTCAGCCGTGGTGTCAGTCAACACACCGGGTGTATTGCCCACAGGAATGCCGTATTTCGTCGCGACACCCACATCCACATTGTTGTATCCAACAGCATAGTTGGCGTAGGCTTTGCCACCGGCATTCTTCAATGACGCGAAAAGTTCTTCGCCCCACTTTTCTGTCAATTGACCAATCACACCATCACATTGATCACCAATTTTTTCTTTGATTTCCTCAACACTCAAGATCTCTGTAGAGGTTCCAATCTCAACACGACAATCTGCTGCTGTCAAAATTTCTAACCAACGTTCACCGGGCAAATCTTTGGTCGCAACAACGCGCTTGCTACCAGATTCATTATGCGTTTTCCATTCGGTGCTCAAAGTACAGCCTCCTTTATTAGGTGAATATATCAGCACAACATAAGGGTTGGAATATAACCAACCCAGTCCAGGGATTCAAGCTTTTCTATCAGAATAAAAAAAAAGCACTCGGAAAGAACCCAAGTGCCCATCTAAACCATTTACAAACAACCTCTAACTACATTTTCCCCAAATTGCGAATGGCAACACGTCTTTCACTGATCTCCCAAGCAAGCGTTAGCAGCTCTTGAAAAGTAGAAAGCGAAACAGGCTTAGACAGTATCAAATCAGCAGTAGCTTTAGCATCCGCATCTAGGTCGTGGACGTAGGCAGATACTATTGCTAAAATTGAATGTGACCGAATGCCACGAATAACAGACAAAGCTTCTAAACCACTGATGCCAGGCATTCGAATATCAAGCGTAATCAAATCATACGGGGTCATAATAGCCTTCCCGATGGCATCTTGGCCAGTAGAAACCACATCCACAACCTCACAATTGTGCAAACGAGCACCTTCTGCCAAAATTTCAGCCGCTTCGGCCGCATCATCTACAATCAATACTTTCATCAAACCCCCTGCCCCAGAAATATTAACACCCGTGTAGGAAGGTACATTCAACGCTAATGGAATCTATACTTTTGAGCAATAAAAAAGACGTCAGTCCGATGGGTCGAAGCTGACGTCTGGTAAGGATAGTAGCGATGCCGAATCGCTACAATATATATCGGTCTATGAGTGTGCAATCTTGAATCCAAATCTGACGTTTCTTTGCAACTTGTTTAGACCTTTTCAGCCACAGGCTCAATATCCAAAATTGATTTATCCATTTTGGCGGGTTCACCCTTGCCAGTGAGCCAATAATCAGCCATTTGGCGAGCAGCTTGCATTTTAGGCCAAATTACTTCACGATATCCGCGTACCTCATCTGGCAATTGCAAAATTTTCACATAGACCCAATATCGATCATCCCCACCATATTCAAACTTCTTAACAAGGTCAACATACCAATCTCGATAGTCTTTTTCTTCTTGGTGCCAAGCAGGAAGCCATTTGCGTAAAAACTTCATCCCACGCAGAAACCGCAACATCCAATCTTTGGTATCCATCGAAAACTTGAAGTCTTTGCCCAAAATTTCAAAGTGAGGGCGTGTTAGATGCACATACGATATCTGATCTCCACGTGCAGGATCGACATCATATCGCTCAAAATCTCGCCGTCTTTTTTCTTCACTGGTTAGTAGATGTGCCACATAAATTTCATCTTTGTAAGCCATCACGCGGGCCAAGTTGGGTATAACCGCATCGGTTGCAGCAAATGCATTTCCGATATTGTCGTTCTTATAAACCTCTCGAACATGATGTATATATTGTTGGGCATATTCTGGTCCGTCCCACTGTATCAAATCATAGACACCCAATGCAAACTGAACTTTGCTTGTTTCATCTACCTTCCAGTCAGAAACCTTAAGCGCCATCGTTTGATACGCTTGGGCAATTTCTCTTCCTCTATCTTGCACCAAAATACCCATCTTATCATCTACAAAACCTTCAAGCGTCGTAGGAGGGGTGGATCTTAAAAAAGCGTTGGGGTCAACCGCAGCCTTGCGGCCCATTTCAAAAGCTTTAAGATTGGCATCTAAGTCGCTGGGTTTTATATTCTGTTTCATCGCCCAGCAAATGTTCTCGTGTGTTAATGGCAATGCCCCTCGCTGGAAAGCGGCCCCCAACAAAATACTATTGGCATAAATTTTATTGCCCAAAAACCGTTCAGAAATCTCACCCAAATCCATTCCAAAGTACGTCTCTTCTTTGGTATAGCGTTTCAAAATCAATTCCAATTCACTCACGTCAAAATCATCTTTCCCCGTCAAGGTCAAAATGGTATCGCGCTTTCCAGTTTCGACCACAGCGGTCGTACACGCTGGGCTTGCAACCCGCCCCGTCCCTTTGGGATCAAGGCCACGCACAGCTTCTACAATGTCTAACCCCAACAACAAGTCAGCATGACCATAGGGTGTCAATTGCGATATGACACGCTCGTCGTTGCTAAAAGATACGTGTGAATACACACTGCCATTTCTAATCGCCAAACCTTTTTTGTTCGTAAAACGAACGGTATATCCCTCTCTAGCACCCGCAACAGCCAAAATTGCAGCAATCGTATTAATGCCCATGCCACCTACACCAGCAATATAAGCGTACCAAGTTGTGTCAAATCCCAGGACAGGCGGTTGTGGAATATCTGTCAAATCAATCGATTCCATTTGAACCACTGGCGCTTGTTTGCGTGTAATGGTCACCTGCTCAAATGATGGACACGTTTTATCTCCATTGGCAACTTCAACTCTCGTACACGCCCCGTCGGCCACGCAGAGTGACAAATCAGTTGTGATTTTTTTACCGTGTAAGGTTTCTTCTGTGGCCAACCCACTACAACCTGTTGCTTGGGTACATTCTAAGCAGTATTCGCACACTTCAGGTGTCACATTAATATGCGCTTCTTCAGCCAAGAAGCCATTTTCTTTAATTTCCCGTCCTGCTTCAGATCGGCGACGTCGATGAAAGGTGATACCACACTCTTTATCTGCAATAACGATCTTCACACCATCCATCAACAATGCCGCCTCTAAGACATCGCGATAAGCCTCTCGGTCAGAAGGATTCATACGCACAATGATCGCAGGCGCATGTGCTTCAATCCCACCACCTAACCCCCGAACAACCTCCTCTATGTCTTGAGCAAAAGTCGGCTGCCCCATAATATCAATATCTACACCCGGTGTGGGTTGATGCCCGGTCATTGCTGTAGTTTTGTTGTCTAAAATAACAAATGTAATATCTTGACCGTGTTTGATTGCGTCAGAAATCGCAGTCATACCGCTATGAAAAAATGTTGAATCTCCCATAAACACAAGCTGTTTATTATTGATAAATGGGTCTATTCCGGCCCCCGTACCACCACCCAAACCCATCCCAGACAGGTTGTGCATCAAACGATCAAAGGGTTCATATTTGAGCAAAGAGTAACAACCAATATCACCGTGAAAAATCAACGATACAGGATCTTGGTCATGTTGGCTGCGCATATAGTCTGTGTTTTCAAAGTCATCGATAATCTTATTTAAGACACTCGCAGAATCTCGATGTGGACACCCTGGGCAAAAAGAAGGGGTGCGTACAGATGCTTCTAAGTCGTAGGATTCTGTTTCTATCATACGCGAAACTATTGCATCAATGTGTTGGCCATCAATTGCCACGGTAGGATCATCTAAACCTTTCAGCACAGGGGCCAGTACCTGCAAGACAATACCGGGATTCATACCCTTACTGTCTGGAAACCCGATACCCTCACGAAACTTTTTACCCCAAACACAGAAATCACCAACTTGACCTTGCTGGTGCATATTTTGTAATGCTGCGGAGACTTGCTCTTCTAAAAAGCCACGTTTCTCTTCCACCACATAGACTTCATCAACCATCCCAACAAAATCGCGCAAGATCTCTGTATCAATTGGATACGTAATGCCATATTTAAGTATCGGAAAAGCCCCTTCTAATCCCACCAAGCTCAAAGCATGTTCTAAATAACAATATGCCAGGCTGCTGCTGACAAATCCAACACGCTTTTTCCCAGTTTCTGGTGCAAATAAGATGCGATTCAAATCATATTCGCGAGCTAAAGACAACAGCTTGGGGAAACGTTTTTCAAGTACCTCTGTCTCTTTTACCACAGTATGAGGTGGAATAATGACACGGTCGTCAGGGCTGATAGAATGCGGATCTAGTGTTACTTTATTTTTCGTAGACCGTTCTGGATAATCATTTGGCGATACATAAACCGTGCCCCCTCCATCTGCCTGATTAGATGTCACCAAAAAAGCCATGTAAAGTCGCGTTTTTTCAGACAATTCAAAAGCGACTTGCATCCAGTCTTTGATCTCCTGGAACGTGCTCGGTTCCATAACCGGCATATATAAGTGCTTTGCAATAAACCGAGAATCTGCAGGTACCTGAGTCCCTTCAGACCATGTATCATCACCAATCAC
>JABIFK010000837.1 GCA_018650745.1 Candidatus Latescibacterota bacterium
CGTAGATGACCATTGTCAGCACGAAATTTCAAAAGACATAACAAATCAAATCATCAATACGCTGCTGGATCTTGAAGCCACCTTTCAAAAACATACCGCCCAATTACAATCTTACACAGCTCCAGGCAGTACCTTACAAGATACCTTAACAACGTTCATAGAAACTGTAACACCCCTCACAGAAATATTACCCAACCTCATCCATACCCTCACAAATCAAGCACCATCTCATCTCTTAGCACATTGGCACAAGATCGTTGCAAACATCAAAGAATCCCCCCTGAGACTTGGCCCAACCGACTACAACGCACGCAACATCGTCTTATCCAATACACACCAACCCTACATTCTCGAACTGGCCAAAATTGGTTACGATTGGCCCGAGCGCCGACTCATCCAATACACCACAAGCTTGGGCGCCCACCTGCCTACCGGTCGTATCATAGGTCTGATCACACCAGAAGCAGCATACACATATGCCCAAAGCGCAGCAAAATATCGTCCCGCATCGGAAAATCAAATACTCACCACATTAGACAATCACCATCTGATCTTCCATCTGCTTGCCGCCTTACACTGTTTACAAGCAAGCACCTCGCCCCACCATCCTTGGCAAAACATAGACGCCCGCTTACACGACATCCAAATCGCTCTATCTCAACCCTTCTCCAATTTCGAATCAGCCCTCTTTTTTCGCAATCTCTTTCAAGCATAAAAAAACGACAGCGTCTTTACTGACCTGTCGCATGCCTTTCCCACTCTTATTTTCTAATGATAACAAATGGGTGCCACCCCAATGGGCGCCTCAAAATCCAAGCATTATTGATTATCAATCGTTTTGGGCGGGCTCCATTTTTCTATTTCCAAACGCAAATCTGCCAAAGAAAACGGTTTTGCAATAAACCCAGTCATGCCAGCTCTACGACTTCGATTTCGATCTTCTTCTGTTACATTGGCAGTCACAGCCACGATATATGGCTGAATTTCTTTACAGTTTTCAAGTATTTCTGCTGATGCCTCAAAACCATTTTTAAACGGCATTTGCAAATCCATAAAAATGATGTCGTAAGCATTCAGTTGTGATTGCTTGACTGCTTCCAAACCATTTACAGCTTCATCGACATCATATCCCATCTTCTTAAACATCTGACGAGCGACCAATCGATTTTCAGTATTGTCTTCAACCAACAGAATATTTAAAGGCTTGCGCTTGGCCAAATCATCCAAGCGCCCTCTTCCTTGAAGCACTTCAACCGGGGGATCTTTTTTATCTTTTTGAACACGGTGAAAATACTGCGTGACAATTGTAAAACAAAATGCAGATCCCTCACCCACCTTACTTTCAACCCAAATACGCCCGCCCATAAGTGCCACCAAACGCGAGCAAATAGACAACCCCAATCCCGTGCCACCATATTCGCGCGTACTCGACGCATCAATTTGCATAAACGGTTGAAACAATCGATCAATATCATCAGGCGCAATGCCAATGCCCGTATCACGAACTTGAAATTCAAGCGTGACATCGCCACCCATTTCACCACGATTGAAAACATGCAGAACCACTTCACCTTGAGACGTAAATTTAATCGCGTTGCCTATCAAGTTTGTAATAATTTGTCGCAATCGCTCTGCATCACCAACCAACAATTTTGGTACTTGTTCTTGGATATCAGACTTGAGTACCAACCCTTTTTTATCTGCTTGGGGTTGAAACATCGTTAATGTGGACTGAGTGCAATCACTTAACGCAAACAATTCTTCTTGAATTGTAATGCGATTGGCTTCAATCTTTGAAAAATCTAAAATATCATCAATCAGCACCAAAAGAGACTGACTTGATTTGCGCATCACATTCAAATAATTCTGCTGTTCTTCCGAAAGTGGTGTTTCTTCAAGCAATTGCAAAATGCCCAGATATGAGTTCATGGGCGTACGAATTTCATGGCTCATGTTGGCCAAAAACTGAGACTTGAGTCGATTGGCACTTTCGGCATTTTTTCTTTCCTGATCAATGGTCGCAATCTGAGATTGTAATTGATTCGTCATCTTCTTAAACGACTCAGACAACATACCAATTTCATCGTCACCCTCTGGCAAGGTTTCGACATCGGCAAACTTTCCAGACGCAACACCACGCATCCCCACAGCCAATTGTCGAAGCCGAGCAATAAGCAGATGTGAATAACGCATTTGAAAGACCAAGACACCAACCGAAAAAATAAATGCCAGCCCCAAGGTTCCCGCAAACCAAACAACAGAGCTTTGATGTTGTGCTAAGAGCCGTTCGCCTTGAATATGCAAAGTCTCAAGTTCAAGATCTGTCAATTTATTTTGAACAGACAGCAATTCGTTCTGCTCTTGTAAAATAACTTGCACAGCAGCACGATTCTGAAAAGCAACAATGACCAATTCAATGACAACCAAAACAACAACCAATGCCATCAATGCAAATTGGTGTACAGGTTTAAACCGAGAATTCATATGAATCTCTTTATTTTGAAAGTCGCCCCAAGTCCAAAATTATGCCTTCCCCTTTTAAGACATAATCTATCCAAATGCTTTGGGTTTTGTCTTTGACATTTGGCCAGATATTTTACGCCGACTCAAATGACCTTCTTTGTTTACAAACAGAATTGCAGAGACCAAATCTATCTCCAGATTCATGAAAAACCAAGTACATAAAAAAAGCCAGCGGGTCGGGGCCGCTGACTTTTTTGAGTAATGGCAGGGC
>JABIFK010000898.1 GCA_018650745.1 Candidatus Latescibacterota bacterium
GCGGATGCCGCCGTCGTATAAGAATTGTTTGTCGCGGATGTGCGCGCGGCCATGGTCGCTGATGAGGAAGACGATGGTGTTGTCGGCCAGTCCTTCGTCTTCGAGGCGTTGGAGTACTTGACCCACTTTGCGGTCGAAGACTTGAACGCTTTCTAAATACATGGCCCAGTCTTTGCGCACGAGGGGATGGTCTGGATAATAAGGTGGAAGCTCGACTGCTTTGGGATCAATGGGATTGTCTGGATCAGGTGTGAAGTCGCGGTGGGTATCGGTGATGTTGTTTTGGGCGTAGAACGGTTGGCCCTCGGCACGTTCTGTCCAGTCGATGCCGTCGAAGACTCCTTCGCGGTGAAAGTTGAAATCGGTTTTTCCGGGTTTGGCAAAGGGAGGACCTGGGCTGTTGCATGTGTAGTAACCTGCGTCACGGAAGTAGTCGGTGATGAGGCGGATGTCTTCGGGCAAGGGGGTGTCGCGATTGCTGCGATGATTGTGTGCACCAATGCTTGTTTGGTAACGGCCCGATATGATGGCCGAGCGGCTGGGTGAGCAGACGGGGCATGTGACAAAGGCGTTTGTGAAAAGGGTGCTTTCGGAAGCAAATTTGTCGATGTTGGGGGTTTGCACAACGGGTGTGTCGTAACACGCGAGGTTGGGATAGAGGTCTTCGCCGTAGATCCAGAGGACATTGGGTTTGGTAGGCATGATGAGAGATCCTTTTGGCGTTTTAATCTTTAGGAGGAATGGGGGCAACGCGTTCGGTGATGAGTTTGTAGTGTTCTATGTGGCGGTTGGCCTCAAAATTGAGGGAGTGTTTTTTGTATTCTTGCGTTCGATCAAGGTCACACGTTGCGACTATGAGTTCGTCTTCGAGCGTGGAGGCCATGGCGACAACTTCACCTGAGGGTGCAATGATGCAACTTTGTCCAATTTGGCTTACGCCTTCTTCAACACCTGCTTTGGCCACGCCAACGACCCATGTGGCATTTTGATAAGCACCGGCTTGCATGGTGAGCAAGTTGTGAAAGTTTGAGAGTGCATTGGTTCCTGGGCGGTCAGTAGGTTGGTCGGGTGTGGTGTAACCCAATAAGATGAGTTCTGCACCTTGGAGGGCGAGGGCTCGATAGGTTTCTGGCCATCGTCGATCGTAACAAATGCACATGCCGACCACGCCGCCAAAGGCATTCCACGTGCGAAAGCCGAGATTGCCTGAGTCGAAGTAATATTTTTCTAAGTTTTGATAGTGATGACCGGGCTGGTATTCGGCATAACCGGGCAAGTGGATTTTGCGATATTTGCCAATGATGGTGCCATCGGGAGCGACTAAGACGGCGGTATTGTAATGGCGCTTTTGGCCGTTTTCTATGGCGAGTTCGGCGTACCCCAAATGGAAACCAATGCCGAGGCGTTTGGCTTCGTCAAAAAGGGGTTGCGTGGCTTGGTTGGGCATTTCGGTTTCGAAGTAGGCGTCTATTTCTTCGGGGTCTTCCATATACCAATGGGGGAAGAATGCGGTGAGAGCGACTTCGGTAAAGACGACGAGGTCACAACCACGGGCGTGGGCTTCTCGCATTTGGTGAAGCAAGCGTTGAACAACGTCTTGGCGGTTTTCCGCTCGGGAAATGGGGCCAGACTGTGCTGCACCAATCGTTATGGTACGGGGCATATTATCCTCTGCGAAATCTATGGATCCGTTGGTGTCGTATGTCGCCAATGCCAAGCATGAAAAATGGACGGTACGTCGGTTAGTGGCTTGGTCAAAATGACAGAGGCACACAGGCCTTCAATATCTGATACGATACCCAGGGTGATGGCAATAGAAAAAAAAGGGTCTGAGATCTCAAATCCGAACAAGCTGACAAAAGCGACCACGATGGATATCTGCCAACATTTGGCACTCCACATATGATAACTGGCCACTTTGCGAAATTTAATCGAATCGAAGAGGTATCGAATGCATTCAAGTGCGAGCACTATGCCAATACCTACGATGTGTGAACGCACGACATTTGCGTGTAAAACCCAAATGGCCCAAAGCACAGCCAAATAAAATATGGCATCGGTAATGCTATCAAAGCGGCGCAGAAATGGTGTAACAACATGGTATTTACGTGCAATGACACCATCCCAGTAATCAGAGCCGATCGCAAAAAAAAGACAGGCAACAAATGTCCAACGTGGTGCATGTGTGTACGCCAGTGCAATGACCAATGGCGCAAGGAGCAAACGCAGCGCTGTGAGTATGAGCGGTAAATGTTGCACGGCTTACATCAGCCTTTCAAAATGCTTTTTAGGATGTTTTCTGATACACGAAAGACGGTCCCATGCCGGGTGTCTTCTGGCATGGTGAGGTGCTCTGTTTGGTCTTCCCAGTTGATCAAGTCTGTGGATGTGATGAGACCATAAACCTTGTCGCGATAGTGATCGGTATACACGTGCCAGGTCTCGCCAATTTTAATGGCTGATGGTCCCTCAGCCCAATAGTCTCCCGTAATGGGTGCTGAGGCATTGGAGTAAGGTCCTGAGGCATGATCGGCATATGCGATTTTGATGTTTTTTTGTGGTGTTAAGGGTTTGTCGCTTTCGTCTTTGAGGAACATGACGTAGCGATCGCCATCCTGTACAATATTAAGATCAATGACATTGAAACTGGGGTCGTAGAAGAGTTTGGTCGGCGAGAATGAGATAAAGTCTTTGGTGGTTGTGGCATACATCCGGTGGTTATTGCCTTGGCCATGTTCACCTGTACTGCTCTGGTAATCGGTTTCGGGAAATCGTCCCGGAATGGTGGTGGCCCAATAGATGATGTATTCTTCTTGGTCGGGGTTATAGATCATTTCGGGTGCCCAACAGTTTTGGGCATCTGCTTCGTGCTCCATAACGGGAATGTATTGTTGTTTTGACCAGTGGATGAGATCATCGGATGCGGCGTAACCAATGCCTTTTTCTTTCCAACTGACAGTCCATACCATATGAAACTTTCCGTCGGGACCTGGATAGATACACGGATCGCGCATCAATTTGTCTTTGCCGACCTGGGGCGCAAGAATGGGTTGATTCTCTTTTAGCGGCGTCCAATTTAGGGCGTCGTGGCTGTAGGCAAGGTGCAAGCCATCATCACCGTTTTTTTGAAAATATGAGAAGAGGAAATTTTCAGGCATGGGATAGGTCCACTTGGAATAGGTGGTGCGTTTTGAACGCTATGTTCGAAGAACAAAACGCTTTGTACCTTCTTTTTTTATTTTGGTCAAAATGGCTGCCGACATCACGCTGAATTGATTGGTATCTTCATCCAATTTGTGAATCAGCTCATCGACCTCTTCCCAATGAACGTTTTGAGAACCATCACCTTCTGAAAACAGTGTGCCTTCTGCTTGGCACCGAAAGAAGGCACCCATACCATTGAATCCCTGTATCGTTTGGTAAACAACATACGGAGAGACACATTCAGCGGTTAGGTTATTGCTTTGAATCTCTATGCGTGTTGATTGGCCTTCGATATCAGTCAATTCAAGACCCGTTTCTTCGCGTACTTCTCGTTTGAGCGCTTCGAGAAGAGGTTCGAATGTTTCGACGGTTCCTCCAGGAAATTCTATAACGGGTTTTTGTCCCATTCGATGCCGTGTTTGCACCAGCAGTTCGAGTGTGTCATTTTCAATGCGATAGATCAACGCGCGTGCATTGACGAACATTTGTTTGTGTATGGGGACTTCAATTTGCATTTTGAACTCGAAAAAGAAAAGAAACAAATCCCTCCCCGGTTTAGGGAGGGATTTGTTTGATTAGCGTGCATCACAAGCTTGCAAACAGGCTTGCATGTGACCGCGTGATTCTGCGGCGATGGTGCAGCATTGTTCGAGGCTGTATTCTTTTGCACCGATGACTTCAAGATCGAGTGGGCCGGTATAGCCGTTTTCATGGAGCACGCGGATATAACCGACGAGGTCAATATCACCTCGGCCATTGGCTTGATCTTCGGGAGCACCAGGGCCGTGTTGTTTGCCTTTGCAGTCGCGAATGTGTACATGTTTGACACGTGAGATGACGGCGGCAATGGCGTCAACGGGGTTTTCGTCGGCGCGGTGAATATGTGAGGGGTCCATGTCGATGCCAAAAGAATCTGAGCGGATGGCTTCCATGA
>JABIFK010000714.1 GCA_018650745.1 Candidatus Latescibacterota bacterium
ATTGGTTTTAGCGTTTTGTACAGTGGAAAGTTTGGTATTGAGCTCTTGCCCACAACATCCTACAAACCCGACATCGCACAAGCAAGGCGCATTCTCAAAATCGGTATTCCAGCTGCCCTACAAGGTATGTTTAGGAATGGCTCAGGCGTGGTGCTTATGAAACTGGTCGCAATGACCTCCGCATCAACCATTGCCGTTGCGGCCTTTTCACTTGGTAGTCAAATTGAACGCTTGGTGCGACAGATATCGCTCGCATTCGGCACAGCGGCCACAACACTTGTTGGCCAAAGTATTGGTGCAAAAAACTTAGACGAAGCCGAGAAACGTGGATGGACAACGCTGGCCTTATCCGTTATAACTGTGATACTTGTTGGCCTACCCATCGCTTTATTTGCCAAACCTCTACTTGCTGTATTTACCGATGCTGAAGAAGTCGTGCAGATAGGCATCATCTATCTCATCATGATTGTCATATCCGAACCTTTCATGTGTGCCGCGATCACCAGTGGTGGCAGTCTGCGCGCAGCGGGTGACAATATGCCCGCCTTGTATTATACACTCATTTCGCAGTGGGCCATTCGGCTGCCGGTTGCCGCATTTTTTGCATTTTGGATGGGATACGATATCTACGGCATTTGGTACTCACTCATCATTTTTTGTGCAATCCAAGGTTTTCTCACCGTTCGAAAATTTGGCCAAGGCCACTGGAAAACTCGCAAATTATGAGCTCACGACACGTCAGTTCCATCCACAAAATACAACACGAAAAACAAAAGATGGGCAACCTTAAAAAGGGTCACCCATCTTTTTTACTTTTTACTTTTTACTTTTTTACTTGTCACTCTCCCATAGGGTTTTCACGCAACATCGCTAAGTTCTGTTGAACCACTTGCGCACCATACCCTAAAATACTGCCCACATTCATAAAACGATATCCCCATTTTAACTTTTGTTGCACTTCTGTTGGGTCAGGCAATGTGGTCCCTGCAACAATGCCTGTTCCTTCCAATCGTTTGGGTACATCTTCCATAATCTCTTGTACTTCCTTACTCCCAGTTTCTGTGATTTTGCCTACCGAAGCCGACAGATCCATAGGCCCAACAAGCAACACATCAAAACCTGGCACTTTCTTGATTTCATCCAAATTATCGTATGCTTCTTGACTCTCAAGTTGCAAAATCAAAACGGCTTCCTCATTGGATCTACGAATGGCTTCGCCCCAATCTACGCCAGCAACGCGTGGCCACGAAGGCGATATACCCCGCTGTCCTTCTGGGGGGTATCGCGCATATTCCACCGCTTTTTCAGCTTCCTCTGCTGTATTGATTTGGGGCACCATCACCGCCACCGCGCCCACATCAAATGCCTTTTTGATTAATGCCGGATCGTTCCACGCGACACGAATCATTGGTGCGACACCCCGTAGACGCATTAACGAAGGAATCACATCTAAGGCTTCTACACCAAAAGGTGCGTGTTCGGTATCTATCCAAATAAAGTCGGGATTTGCATCACAGATCGTGCCCGTAACCAGTGCAGATGCAACAGGCAAGGCAGAGCCCAATACAATTTCTCCATTCTGTAGCTTTTGTTTTAATGGGTTTGGAAACAACGTGACACTCCTTTTTTAAAGTAATGGATATAAGCGTTCTCTTTATGTATTCCACAAACGCGGCACCCCTTGAGGTACCAAAGTAACAGGCCAATATTCTGGGCGCGCATCTTCCCATTTTGGAACCGTACGTGCATCTCGATCATAAATAATCTTGCCAGCTCGGAGCGTTAATCTACATTTCAAACGCTCCTGTGCATCAATACGTGTATACCCACAATCCTGAAGCGGAAACAATCCTTTTTGTAAGTCTAACACCGCGACATCGGCTTCGGCACCAATGCTCAAGGTACCCAATTCGGGTCGGTGAATAGCTTGTGCAGGGGTTACGGTAGATCTATAGATCACATCTTCTAGACTCATCCCCATTGCCATGCATTTGGACATCGTATCTTGCATTGAAAATACGGGCCCTATAATGTTGCCCATATGAAGGTCGGTACTGATGGAATCAGGTCCAAATCCATTTGCGATCGCCCGCGCCCCGTTGCGATACCAAAAGCTCGCGGCACCATGCCCAAGGTCAAACCATATACCCCGCTCACGAGCCTTAAACATATAGGGCTCAACATTGCCATCATCATCCACAACTGGAAATTGCCGGGCATACACATGGGTGTGAATATCTCCCGGACGTAATTTTTCTAAAATCAACTCAGAGTAAGAGCGAACGGGAGGCCTTGGCCAAAAATCGACCATCACCGGCATATCACATTTATTGCCTGCCTCAACAGATTTTTCAACAGATTCCCACGCAGGGTGCAGATCATCAAATGGCAAAGATGTCCAATAGTGTGCTGTTTTAATCCCCACCACCACATCAGCATGTTCTTTTGCTGCCCCAGATGCCCCATCCGTATCAAATGTGCGAATATCTTGTTCGGGCGCTCCCATGCCAGGCGCTGAAATATTCACATACGCCAGCACCCGCGTCTTAGCCTTTTCCATCACGGTCTCACGAAAATGTGCAATCTCTTTATATCCAGCCGTGCCCGTATCGACGCAGGTGGTTACGCCCGAAGCAGGAAAATGAGCATCTGGATTCAGACTTGCAGAAAACAGGCCCTCACCTAATTGGCGCGTAAAATACGCGTGAATATGGATATCGATCAAACCCGGCGTCACCAATAGACCCGTCACATCAATTACGTGACCGGCGTCTTCAGCTAAGATATCTGCTTCAACCCGCGCAATTTTTCCATTTAAAATGCCAACATCCAGTACCCCATTCAATGAATTGGCAGGATCGATGACACGTGCCCCCTTCAATACCAGATCCAGTTTCTGATCAGACATACTGTGTTACCCCTCCTTGCAACGCTTGAGAATTACTTTACATAGCCGTATATTTGACTACCTGAATCCCATTCCTTTTTTACATGATACGAAAAATCATATGCGAATTCTTCTCATTTTATGCCTGGTCTGCTTTGTGTCGTGTAATTATGTCACGACACCCATTCCATACGGTGCCACAGAAAACAATTCACCCTCTGCTCCTGAAACGATGCCAACAACTGCATTCACATTTACAACGGTCAAGACATACCCACACGATGACAATGCCTTCACCCAAGGTCTGGTCTACGCAGACAGCAGTTTCTATGAAGGCACTGGCCTTTTTGGCGCGTCATCCATTCGAAAGGTGATGCCAGAAACAGGTGAGCTTTTAAAAGTGAGAAACAATTCTTCTGCTTTCTTTGGCGAAGGTATTACGCTTTTCAACCACAAGATTTATCAGATCACCTGGAAGTCTGGCACTTGTTTTGTGTATGACAAAAACACGTTTGAGATCATCGGCCAGTTTACATACGCCACCGAAGGTTGGGGGTTAACACATGATAGTACAAATCTGATCATGAGTGATGGTACCGCCAACATCTATTTTAGAAACCCTACAACATTCTTGGAAACCAGACGTATTCAAGTGACGGACGACACCGGGCCAATTAAGCATCTAAATGAACTCGAATATATCAAGGGTGCAATCTACGCCAACATATGGCTCACTGATCGCATTGCAAAAATAGATCCGCAAACCGGTCGTGTCATCTCTTGGATAGACCTCACCAACCTACTGCCACAGAAAGATCGGCGAAACAGCGATGCGGTTCTCAACGGGATCGCATATGACCCCGCTCAGGATCGCCTTTTTGTCACAGGCAAATGGTGGCCCACAATCTATGAAATTAAACTTGTCAAACAATGATACGCAACAGACTTTAAACCTATCCACTCACCGAAAACCTTGACAAATCATCTTGTCCTGCCTATCCTCCGCCAACGATAATTCAGGAGGCAAAATATGTCTGCAACTGTGGCCACACCCGTCCAATTAGACCCGCAAACTCCCCCTTAAAAACCAATGATTGTTGATTGTGACATTCACTATTCAGTTGGTGCGACAGACAAACTCTATCCGTACTGGCCACGCTATTATGTGGAATATATAGAAGACTTTGGCCCCATGATGCCGGGTTTGGGTTATACCAACATGCCCGGTAACGGTTCCCGACACGATCTGTGGGAAGATCCTAAGATCAATTTGGCAGCGACACACGTTAGAACCTATACAGTAGAAGTAGAAAACGACCACATCCTCATAGACCTTCACACGCGGAACTAATCTATGCCCTATCTTTCAGACGACGACAAAACCTTTTTTAGAGAAAACGGTTATCTCGTCAAACACGACCTACTTTCGGAAAAGCAGCTCCATGATGCGTTAGATGTTGTTTGGCAAAATTTGGACTGCGATCGCAATAATCCACAGAGCTGGATTGACGCGGGACCGAATCACCCACGCATCGGTGCAGAACCCGCTATCAGAGCCACCCTTTATGAAAGCCCCGTCTTCCCAATGGCAGAAGAATTGGTTGGGCATGGCAAACTCAGCAGCAATACAAATCCGGGCCCCCATTTCCGTTTTCCCACAGGCGAAACAGATTGGAAAATGCCAACGCACGGACACCTCGACGGATACTACACACCGACCAATGGTGTGCCAAAAGGCACCGTCGGCCGGTTTCAGGTGGGTGCTTCTTTTTATTTGAACAATGTTGTGCATAAAGGGGGTGCGTTTACCATATGGCCCGGTACCCATATTCAAGCTGCTGAATATTTTAAGAAACATTCATTACTCACATTTAAAGGTGGTAATGCCAACGAAACATTTGATATGCCGGACCCAGTCGAAATCACCGGGGGCCCAGGAACGGTCTGTTTCTGGCATGGCCAATTGATGCACACCGGTGCGAAAAATTGTGCTGAAGAGATCCGAATGGCCCTCATTACCCGTCTGACAAGAAAAGACAACAACGAATTGCTTTTTGAATTCCCCGAAGACATTTGGGCGAATTACGACGGTATCAATTAACCGACACATACGAATCAACCGAACAGAACATCTATACTAAAAACACAACGCATGCAACAAGCGTTGGCGCGTCACCTAACACCCAGCACTTCTTGAATCCCAACAGGAGCTATTCTAATGAACCTAAGTTTTAGTACTACCGCCTGTCCCAAAGCAGAACTCCCAGAAGCACTCGAAATATGCGCGGCAGCAGGATTTGATAAAATTGAACTGTTTCGCACCTGGACCGAAAGCTCTCCAGTACACGACGACACCTCTGTGCCTATGGTACGTGACCGTCTCGACACGGCAGGTGTCACACTTACGGGTTTAAACATTCGCAACATCACTGGCCGTAAATCAGATTCTGATGAACGTAATCTCGGTTATAACCTGCGCCAAGTCACTTGGGATATGCATCTTGCAAGTGCGCTGCGCCTCTCGTCTGCAAACACCAAAGGTGGCCAACGCACAGATGAGGCACTTGAAGATCTCATTGAAGGGGTCAACACAGCCTTGGAACGGATGGAAGATTTTACGCTCAATTTGGGAAATCACGCAGGCAACCGCCTTGAGGGCCTCGATGATTTTAAAGCCATCATGCCAAATGTCAACGACCGTGCAAAAATTCTACTCGATACCGGCCATCTCCTCACCGCGGGCGAAGCAATTTTACCATTTGCAGAAGCGTTTGCAGATCGCATTGGATTGGTTCACCTCCGAGATCAAAAGGGCGAAACCCCCGTTCCATTTGGAGAAGGTGATTTACCGTTTGATGACTTAATCAAGATACTTACAGGGGCGGGTTATGACGGGACACTGGTTATAGAGCTTGAAAAAGTCACATGGGGAGAACCAGCAGAGGCAGCTGCCACAGCAAGAGAACACATCGAAAACCTTTTGGCGTCCTAAATTAATCATGAACAACGCTCTCGGACGGCATGTTCTTGTGGAATTACACGACTGCCAATCTCATATTCTAAACGACGTCACGGCCATTGAAACACACATGATATCTGCAGCGCAAGCTGCAGGTGCAACAGTGATCAACACCACATTCCATCATTTTGCACCTTATGGGGTTTCTGGTGTGGTCGTCATCCAAGAAAGCCACCTCTCTATACATACGTGGCCCGAGAGAAATTTTGCGGCAGTAGATATTTTTACCTGTGGTCAAAATGTAGATCCTTGGTGTGCTGTATCGTACCTTAAAGAGGCATTCCAAGCCCACCGAGGTGATGCTCAAGAAATCCTACGTGGAGAAACCGAAAGCCAGCCGACGCTCCCCCCTCAAGTAAACGCGCCTTCGCTTCCCATACAACACAACCTTTGGTTTACCGAAAGATCTGACAACCTCGCGTTATCTTTGCGACACACGGGCATTCTCTATCAAACACAATCGCCCTATCAAAAAATCGAGATCCTCGAAACCGCAGGTTATGGGCGTATGCTGGTGCTTGATGGACAAATTATGTGCACCGAAAAAGATGAATGTGTCTATCACGAGATGATCGCCCATGTGCCCGCACTCTTACATCCAAACCCACAAAAGTTACTGGTTATAGGCGGAGGCGATGGCGGTGCAGTTAGGGAATTAATACGGCATACGTCAATTCAACACATTGATCTCGTCGAAATTGACAAATCCGTCGTTGAGACTGCCATAGCACACCTGCCCACACTGTCTCATCAACTGAACGACCCACGCGTCCACGTCCATTTCCAAGATGGCGTGCAATTCATGCGATCTGTATCTGAGAGCATTTACGATATCATTCTCATCGATATACCAGGTATGGACGCACTTCAATCCGTTGCATTCTATCACGACATTCACCGTGCCCTCACCCCTACGGGTATCATGGTCTCCCAAATCCCCCCCCCCGTGTTCTTTGACTCAGATTTTCCCAAAACCATTGCGGCCCAACAAAATGCTTTTGAAACAATCCATCCATATTTTGCGTTTATACCTACCTATGCCACAGGCATGCTCAGTTTTTCCTTTGCCAGCAAGAACCAGATACACCCAGTCTTTGACGTTGACACAAAACGCGCCCAGAAGTTCACATCCCATCACGACCTACAATATTATACAAAAGAAATACACAAAGCCTCTTTTGCTGTTCCCCCATTTGTGCAAACCCTTATCTCATCAGGAGCATCGCAATGAAACTCACATTTCTCGGCAGTTGCAGTGGCACCGAACCTATGCCTGATCGGTTTCATACCTCTTATGTAATTGAACACAATGGCGGGGTTTATTGGTTTGATGCAGGAGAAGGCTGTTCCTACAATGCCCACTTAATGGGCATTGACATCCTTGCAATTCGCACGCTGTGTTTCTCACATTGCCACCTGGACCATGTGGGTGGCTTGGTGAATCTCTTGGGCACCATTAGAAAACTTGAAGGCCGCAATGAAGACCCAAGCAAAAGTATCACGGGTCATAAGATTCCTGTACGCATTCCCACCCTACGTGTATGGCAAGGTGCACTGGATGTTCTGCAAGGTCCCTCAGACACACTGCAACTTCCCTTTGAATGCGACGCACAAACCTACACCGATGGCGTCATTATTGACCAAGACGGTTTAAAAGTAACCGCACGGCACAACCGCCACTTGGGTGACCCCGCACCCGAAGCACCGTGGCAATCATTTTCTTTTCGCATTGAAACAGAAAATCAAGTCATTGTCTCTTCTGGTGACATCAAACACGTCAGTGAAGCTGTTCCACTTATCGACAAAGGGTGTGATCTCTTCCTCATGGAAACGGGCCATCACCAAGTTGACGAAGTTTGTACCTATCTGATGGAAAATGACGTTCCATTTGGACGCTTGGGATTTTTTCACCATGGGCGCGCAATTCTTGCTGACCCAAAGGGTGAACACAAAAAAGCCCAAGCCATTGTTGGTGACCGTGTCTTCATTGCGGATGATGGTACCAGCATCGACCTTGGTTAGACAAATCCAACAAGAATACAGAAACCGCCCACTTCTTTTGAAATGGGCGGTTTTCACGTCTCCTTGACACATGCAAATCCTCAAGGTATTTTTCAATAAGCATCGCTCATCGATAAGGAGAAAAAATGACTGCAGCACATGTTGAAGACTTGAAAGATACCCTCAAAGGCATGTTTCAAGCCATAGAAGAAAAAACGAATATCGTTGATCACATATTAAAACTCGAAGACCTCCAACGAGAAATTGCCAGTACAGCCCCCGCCCAACTTCGGCACTTTCTCGAGCGCCGAAGCTATATCAAAGCACTCGAATACCTTGAAACCGGCATTGTGATAGATGACCCCAATCGCCCAGATTGTGAAGATGATGCGCATCCACATTAAACTTTTGGTTATAGTTTGTATACGTCGACGGCCGCATCAATTTTTAACCGTTCAACCATTCGATGATAGATCCCCTTCATAGGAATAAAACAATGCCTGTTCAGATTCGCACAGACGTCAAAGGTATTTCTCGGTATTTATTGGCAGACGGTGCCAGCAATGAACATCTGCGTCTCCATATTTCGGAAGTAGGCCCCGGAGAAAGGTCTCACCCACCCCATACACACGATGGCCACGAGATATTCTATATTTTGCAAGGCCAAGGTGAAGTTGAAGTGGCTGATGAGGTTTTTCAGGTGAATGAAGGGGAAGCCCTTCAGGTGGACTGCCAAGCATTACACGGCATCAAAAATGCGGGCCAAGGCAACATGCGCTATGCAGTTATCATAGCAAAATAGATAGATTCCGTTTTTTCAGAAAGTTCACAAGAAAGAAGGACGGTCATGCTCAACAGTATTCGTGAACGTGTACTCGACCGCGAGCTCTTAACCGGCACATTTCTGAACTTGGGCTCCAGCCTCACGGTTGAAATGGCAGGCAGAAGTGGCTTCGATTGGCTCTTACTCGACGTAGAACATGGTGGAGGCAGTCACTCTCACCTCATTCACCAAATCCAAGCAGCGGGTGCCACGCCCGCCGCACCAATCGTACGCATCGAAAACAATGCTCCCCCCCGATTCAAACGCGTACTCGATTTGGGTGCCTCAGGTATCATGGTCCCTTATGTGAGCAGTGTTGAAGAAGCTGAACTGGCAGTCTCATCCATGAGATACCCTCCCCGGGGTATTCGGGGTGTTGCAAAGCTGAACCGGGGTTCAGCCTTTGGTGCTGAGTTCGAAGAATACTTTACAAGAAGCCACGAGCTTTTGACCACAATTGTTCAAATAGAAACAGCCGAGGCACTTGATAATTTAGAGGGCATTGCTGCAATTGATGGCGTAGATGTTCTTTTTGTAGGCCCAATGGATCTCAGTGTGAACATGGGCATACGCGAACAGTTTGATCACCCTGATTTCATCGCAGCCAGAAAAAAAGTTGCAGACGTTGCAAAAAATGCGGGCAAGGCTGCCGGTATCCTTTTGTTGAATCCAGATCAAGTGCCAGAAGCCATTGAACTGGGATACACTTTTGTTGCCCTTGGATCTGATGGCGGCTTGATCAACACCGGCATGCACCAACTGGCATCTCAATTTGATGCATACAGATAATAAACGATGTCGCAAACCTTTGATGTCATCATTGACGGTGGTGCAAACGGTTAAATAGCAGCCATCTACGGGCGGCAGTTCACGCCGCTTCGGACATCATGCAAGTAGCTGCCACAGCATCCGTCTTAACAGACTTGGTTTTGCAAAAACAACTCGGCATCAACATCGATCAGATGCTTATCGACCGCTTTTTATAGATAGGATACTATGGCCTCTTTAAGAAAAAAATATGATGCGCGTGGCGTGTACGTTTTTGTCATGACCCCATTCAAAACCACTACCAACCACAAAGGGCACTACCAAGTTGATCTGAATGGTGTAGAAAAAAACATTGATCACTTTTCGAGTATCCCTGGCGACAAAACGATGGTTC
>JABIFK010000375.1 GCA_018650745.1 Candidatus Latescibacterota bacterium
GAATCTGCCGAATATTTCTGCTGCAATGCTTTTATTTCTCCGTTAACATACCCACCGTACAGCCGAATATAATAGTCGGGATCTCGCCCCTCTCTGATCGCCTTCTCCGTTAATGAAACGGGTATTTCAGCGCCGGTAGCAGGATCAACATCCCAATCGACCCAATAGTGACCGTTGGCAACGAAGAGGGAATCAGGAATCACATCTCGTCGAATAGACGCACTACTGCCTTCATCCGCCCACTGCAAATTCAAAGCAAAATTTAATGCAAACATATCTGAGAAACGTTTCTTCAAATTTAGCTCAACCCCTCTTACATCTTTAAAAATACCGTTCGCGAAAGAATAGGCGCCCACAACATAATCAAGACGTTCAGGATCAGACCACTGCTGACTTGCTGGCAAAATTTGATTGTTGGCACTTTTGTAATAAGTTGTCAGACTCAGGACATAATCAGAAACAAATTGCCAATCAAAACCAACCTCAAATGAAATTGTCTCTTCGGGTTTAAGAAATGAATTATGGAATACCCCTTCCAACCCACGGTTTGTGCCCACACCCGGACGATATGCATTCCACCGTTCAGAAGGGTCCAAAGCCCCGTTACCATTGAGGTCCCCATCAAATGGAATATCCGAATCTGTTTCTGATTTTGTAAAATTCCATGCATTAAAAAAAAGGTGTTTGAAGTCAGGAAATTGGGAATATTTACCATAAAAAAAGCGAAGTACGGATTGCGTACTTAACGGATGCGACACACCAATACGATGGTTCAAACTGCTAATCGAAGGTCCTTTTATTGTTGGGATCCCCCGTGCCCGAGTCATGCTGTGCCACATCGGCGAATCTGCACCCATAAAACCATGCAGATCAGTTACCCAAGCATTCTGAACCAGCCTGTCGTACCGTAAACCAGCATTAATAACCATACCACCCAATTCGAGCTTGTCTTGAACGTGCAAACTATATTGATACGGATTTACCCCTTTGTTCTCCTTACCCGGAAAAAAATCGGAATCTTCATAGGAACGACCATACCAAGCCACGGTTCTACTATGCGGACCTTCAGAACCATAACGCTGATACCAATTGTTATATCGAATAAATTCAAACCCCGCTTTCACGAAATTGCCGCGCGTCACTTGGCTTGAAAGGGAACTCTGAAAAATATATCTGTCACGTCTAAACCGTTCCCAAGCAACTACATCTTGATAAACCGGAAAAAAATTTGCAGCATCATAAATGACAGCACTCGATGTGGCTTCGGAAATATGCTGAATATTTAAAGGGGTGATCGTATTTAACGTATCTCTCTTACTCAGAGAACGTGCAATCTTTATCTCATAAACAGTTCTTGGTGAGATAATGTGAGTGAACGTCGTGTAGGCCAACAGATCTGAGTCTTTGGTATCACCTGCCAAATTTGAGCTTGTCGCAAATACATGACGCCCCCCTTCCCCCAAATCTGCTCGCAGGGCTCCCAAGAGGCGATTCACAAAAGTTCTATTCCCAACGTCCTTATCCCTTATATACAATTCAGGTATGTAATCGTTTACACGTTGATCTGCCAACAAACCCACATCAAGTTTCACCGCCTGATTGGGCTGCCAAGTCAATTTGCCCAACATATTTCGATCGAATGAACGATCAAGATTCGCTGTTGGAAACACAGGCACATCGCGCTTCAATCGACCACTCAAAAAAAACGCAAAATCGCTTGCCAGCATACCACTCAGATTGCCTTCAATATGATGTCCAATAATATCCGTGTAATCTGCTCGATTATGCGCTCGAATCACACGATCATCAGACAAACGGACAGTTTCAGATACCCATGCAGGATCATCCCAACGAGCTTGCCCACGTAGCATCGCTGAATCATAGACGTTTGGCCCCCAATGCTTTTTTCCTGGAGGCGTCAGCTCATAGTCAACCAATCCACTTAGATTACCTTGCCCCTGCCGAATAATCACACTCACTACCCCACCTTGTGCATTCCCATATTCAGCATCCATCCCTCCAGTAATAACCGTCATCTCCTGAACTGCCAACCGATTAAAGTCCGAAAACGCACGCGATTTGATGTGGTCATTTTGCGGCAAAGGTATACCATCTAAATAGTATCCCACGTCTCCAGTATCTCCTGCACGGATACTGAATTCATTCCCCTCCTCATCAACTGTAATACCCGCCTGCAATTCTAAAAATCCATCCAAATCACGCATGATGCTTAAGGCTTCAAAGTCTCCTGCCCGAATCAGATATTTACTCGTCGTTCTATCCGGTTCAACAGGTGGGGTCGCAGCTCGACCAGACATCATCCCCCATCCCCCACTCCCAGCCTGAGCCTCCACGACAATTTCATCCAATGCCAGCGCTTTTTCTTTGAGGGCAAATGAAAGATTCGTCGTAAAATCTGAGGTCACTAAAACCTCGGTTCTCTGTACGGTTTCATACCCGATCATATGCGCACTCAACACATATCGCCCCGGCTCGACAGACAACAGAAAGTAAATGCCCTCTTCATCAGTCTCAGTACCTCGCCGATCACCGTCCAAGATAATCGTCGCACCCGGTAAAGGCGCACCAAAACCATCGGTCACTTGTCCTGCGATTTTTCCCGTCGTGCCAGCGAACACATTCACACAAAGTACCAACAGGAAAAGTATCATTGCACAAAAGCCTTTTATGGACGCTCCAAACATCATGAAATAATCCCTATCATTTTCAACTTCAAACTGCAGCTTGAACTTTCGTGCCCTTCGTGATCCGGCGTCACCCCAAAACTTCCGTCACCTTCTGCATCAAATCCGCGGGCTCAAAGGGTTTGAGTAGAAATCCAACAGCCCCTCTATTGATCGCCTCTTGTGCCACGGTTTGCGTTGTAGAAGCACTCACCATCAAAATCGGAATTTGCGGATGATGTGTCTTCATCTCCACCAAAGCTTCCATGCCACTGATCTCAGGCATTTGTATATCCATCAGGATTAAATCAGGTGCATCTTCAACCACTGCAGCATAACATGCTTTGGCTCTGTGTACAATCCGAATCTCGTAGCCTTCGGCTTCCAACCGATCGCCCAACACCTCGGCGATATCCGGTTCATCATCAACAATCAAAATTTTCTTCCCACCCATATGACTAACTCCTCCCTTTTCCAAATTCACAGCGCATCCCAACAATGGCCATAACACTTGGTCTATAAATGCCCAGAAATACAACAACCCAGCACTATCCCATTTTTGCTTCGGGAATGGTAAAGGTAAATGTGCTACCGTGTCCCATCTCACTTTCTGCCCAGACCTCTCCGCCATGCAAGTCAGCAAGCTCCTTGGTGATGGGCAATCCCAAACCCGTGCCTCCCATCGTGCCTTTGACCTGATGGAACCGATCAAAAATCTTTGACAGATCTTCTGCGGGTATCCCTTTGCCCGTATCCTTCACAACCGTCTGAATAAATCCTGTACCATCCGAGCGCACGCTCACCCGCACTTCACCACCGCTTTCGGTGAACTTAATCGCATTACCCGCCAAATTGGTCACCATTTGAATCACCCGATCTCGGTCTGCCATGGCCAAATTATCTTCACCTTGATAAACCAATTTCAAGCCCGCCGCGTCGGCTAGGGGGCGCAAGCCGTCAACGGCTTCATGCACCACATCATTCAATTGAATGGGCGACATATTCAGTTGCAAAAGATCTGTCCGGCCCCGATCAATACGTGACAGATCAAGCAAATCATTGATCAAACGCGTCAAGCGATCTGCATTCGATTTCACACGATTCAAATACCGTTCTTGTCGCTCAGTCACATCACCCGCAATGCCATCCAGCATATTGTCCACATAGCCTTTAATGGCGGTCATAGGCGTGCGCAATTCGTGAGATACATTTGAGAAAAAGTCTGTCTTGAGTTGGTCTAATTCTTGCAAACGGGCATTGGCCTCTGCCAATGCTTTGTCGCGTATCAAAATACGCCGTGTCTGCCAAAAAATGGTACCCAACAACGCGATCATAAGTCCCACAAACCACGACTGTTTCCAGATCGGTGTTTCCACAACAAATGGATGCACCACTGCCGCCATTTCTATGTTCAAATCCACATCTCTTGCCCGTACTTCAAAGGTGTGTTTTCCATCTGATAAAGAAGCAAAGGATGCACGGTGGCGATCCGAGAATTCAGACCAAGGTTCGTCATCTATCCGCGATGCGTATTCCAAATCTGTCCGAGCCGAAAACCATCTGTCGCGCCCTTGCCATTCAAAGTTGACACTGCCTTCAGGAGCCACTGTGGAGGGTGGGTTCTCCAAATATGTTTGGGGCGCATCGCCATCATTCCAATAGCGCACCACATCTCCAGACAGGGTGCGCATCCAAATCGCCCCGTCACGTGCAACAAACAAATCTCTTACATCCAAATCGGGCACCCCGCGCAAGGTGACCCATCGATTGCGTGAACGATCAAAACGAGATACGCCTCCCGAAGTCGCCGCCCACAAAGCACCTTGCCGATCTTCGACCAGAGCATGTACTTCATCATGTGCCAACCCATCCTTTACCGTATACACCTCAACCCCACCCACATCGTTCAATCGAATGGCACCCCCACCTGCCGCACCCAACCCCAGCCACAAACTGCCCGAACGCGTTCCCAAAAGTGTTTGAATGTCACCGCTCTTTTTCAAATTAAATGCCCGCCACATCCCGCCTGGGGACCGCCTGCACAAATCTTGTCC
>JABIFK010000899.1 GCA_018650745.1 Candidatus Latescibacterota bacterium
TAACATAAATTAATAATATATCAAGTTTTTGGAATACACGATAAATCATCATAGCTGGACGGTTTATGAAAAGAAAAAACAGCCATGGTGTCAATATTTGTGCATAAATACCTGCATTTGCCAAATCACTCGCCGGTTTTTCGGGCTTTTCTACAAAATCTACAATGCGTCCCCCATCATCCATAGTAGCAATGCCACACTCCTTGGGAAAAGGCGTGTGGAACAAACCCATCGTTAATACAGAATCGCCTACTTGATGGCGTCTCCAGATCATCGAAAGATCCGTATCCGTCAAATTATCGGCATAACACACCAAAAAATCGTCGTCTCCCACAAAGTCGCGATTCGCTCGCACGGTGCCAGCACTGCCCAACAACTCTGGCTCGTGAAACAACCGCACCCGATCTTGCCAAGGATGTCCAATAAAATGAGCTTCGACCAAATCTGGCAGATGGTGCAAATTGATCAGAACCTCATCAACATCCAATCCATCAAACAGATCGAACCAATAATCAATTAAAGATCGCCCTCGAACAGGCACCAAACATTTTGGTGTATAATCTGTTAATGGACGCAACCGCGTACCCAATCCACCCGCCAACAAAAACACATTCATTTCCACCCTCCAAAATCTGTGCGACACTCAACACAGTTCGTCGCCACCAAACATCACAGCGAAGCAACAGGCGCCTAGATCCTACACCACCAGTACCTCTAGCACGATATAAAAATCTATCACAGAACCCAGTTTTATTTTTCCAAAACACCTACTTCTTCACCGCTCGCACCACATTTAAAGACTTCATTCGTTCCTGAGCATAAGCCAATACATCATCAACATTATCCATATCTTCTAACCAAGCCTTATAATCACGCACACTCTTTTCTGGTGTATGCTGTGGTGCCCAACCCAAAGCTTTTAACTTGGTAATATCCGATACAATATGCCGTGTATCACCAAATCGAAAAGCCCCAGTAAGCTCAGGCTCTAAATCTTTTTCATAAACTTGAGCTGCAAGCCGTGCAAAGTCCAACACGGTATAGGCTTTGCCGCCGCCTACATTAAACATCTCATAGTTGGCAGCTTCCTTTTCGAGCACCAACACATTTGCAGCCACCACATCTCCAACATTGACATAATCACGCTTTTGCAAACCATCTTCATAAACGGGTGGACGGTGATCAAAGTGCAAAGACAAACAAAATACCCGACACGCCCCCGAATAGGCATTGTATAAAGATTGCCCAGGACCTTGCACAATAGAATATCGCATCGCCACAGACGGAATATCATATCGTTTACCCAAATTGAGTGCAATCATTTCTTGGGTATACTTTGACATCGCATATTGATTTTGAGGTTTAATCACAGCCTCATCCGTCACCAAACTCTCCGCCACCAACCCATCGGGCCCCATAATCTCAAAAGCGCCCCCCTCCAACGTCGCCACAGACCGGATATCGGGATAAAAAATCTCACCTGCTTGGCTGCGATATTTGCCTTCTCCATAGGCAGCTTGCGATGATGCCACCACCACTTTTTGGATGGGTAGATTCTTTTCTACAATAATTTCATATAACAATGCTGTGCCTGCTGCATTTACAGTAAAAAACGTGCTGAAATCGGGCAAATAATCCTGATAAGCGGCCAGATGATACACAGCATCAATACCATCCAATGCCCGAGTCATATCCTCCTTATTGGTCACATCACCCAAAACCAACTCAGCTCCTTCGGGCATATTAAAGGGTTTGCCGTCTTTATGCACCGGCGGTTTCATACTGTCTAAAACCCGCACGCGATGTCCCTTGGCCAACAAAGCACGCCCAGTATGTGAGCCAATAAATCCTGCACCACCCGTAATCAGTATATGCATTTCAAAGCCTCAAAATAAAAATCAATCGATAAACAAATAATCCAGTCTCATGTCACAAGCCACAGAACAAAACCAAAAAGCCTAAGACCTAGGACCTGAGACCTCTTATTCCTTCAGCCATCCCTCGCGCCGCACATTAAAAATCACTTTGCTGCCATCTCGTTCCAGCGCAAACGGCATTTCGCGATAATCAGCCAAGGCTTCGGCAACAGCATCTTGCCGATCTGGCGGGCAATACAGCAACAAAAAGCCACCGCCACCCGCACCAGAGATTTTCCCACCCAAGGCACCCGCTTCTCTTGCGCGATTATACATATCATCTAACTCGTCATCACTAATGCGCGACGCCAAAGACTTCTTCAACTGCCATCCTCGGTCCAACAAGGCACCCATCGCATCCACACGCCCAGCTTCCAAAAATGCTTTGGCCTCCAATGCTTGATCTCGCATTTGGCACAGCACAGCATTTGTGTCTTTAATGTTGGTCTTTTGTTCTTCCAAAATTGCTGACGACTGACGGGTTCGGTCGGTAAAAAACAACATTAAATTATTACTAAACCGGCGGCGCAATGTATCTGTCATCTCCACACGGTCTGCCTGCACAGTGCCATCTTTTCCAAACGTAAACAACCGCAAGCCCCCATATGCAGCAATATACTGATCTTGCACACCAATGGGTTTGCCTAAAATATCGATTTCAATCTCACACGCTTCCTGCGCCAATCGCTCAGCGGGTACTTGCTCACCTTGGTACGCATACAACGCATTCAACAAGCCAACCGTAATGCTGCTTGACGAGCCCAACCCAGAACCTTCTGAAGGAATATCGGCCAGCGTGGTAATTTCTACGCCATCCAAAACGCCCGTTTTTCGCATTGTTTCTCGAACCAATTCGTGCTGCAAATCATCAATATGATCCACAATTTCCTTCTGTGAATAATTCACATAAATCTTGTTGTCAAAACGTTGCTTCACAATTACAAACAAATACTTATCCAGTGCCGTGCTTAAAACCCGCCCCGTTTCTTGCAAATAAAAACCAGAAAAATCCGTACCGCCACCAGCAAAACTAATGCGCAGTGGCGTTTGTGTAATAATCATTACAACCCTTTCGAAAAACCCCATCACCAATTAAAATCAAAGCTCAATTTCTGCCGATACGAAATAATGATCGCTGGGAAACCGCCCATCCCGTTCATCGTCTA
>JABIFK010000902.1 GCA_018650745.1 Candidatus Latescibacterota bacterium
CAACACGCCGCCATTGTAGGGGAGCCACTCATACATCTGGGAGGTGTGGCAATGCAGAGCCTCAACCTTCTGCTCAATCACGTCATCAATATCCACCACCACATCTGGCTCAAATGGGTTAGGTTTCTGGAAATTGTCGCTTAAATACATCATCACCGGATTGGTCGTCAGATGATCCGTCAGCGGGCACATATTCGGCACAGTGACAATATAGGCCGCATCCTGCACCAGCATCGCCGAATACCGGTGATCGGGATGGTAGTCGTTCGGGCGATGCGACATCACCAGATCTGGCTCAAAATCCCGTATAATCCGAATCACTTCCTTCCGGTAATGCACCGTTGGCTCCAATTCGCCAGTATGATTATCCAGTACCTGATACGCAATTCCCAGCGCCCGGCCCGACGCCTGCGCCTCCTCATACCGTCGCCTGGCCAGCTCAATGCCACCAATTTCATGATGGCCCGTTGCCCCGTTTGTATGCGAAACAAACTTCACCCGATGTCCTTGCCTCGCATACAACGCCGCCAATCCACCCGCCTTAATGTCACAGTCATCTGGATGCGCACCAAAAATTAAAATGTTCAATTTGTCGTTCTTCATGCTACCTCCTCGTGAAAAGTCCCACCAACAAAGACCATACAGATTGAACTCAAGGATATGCGCACCAACATGCTACGTCAAGATCAAATGGATAGAATCAGCGCCAGCATAGTTTGGGATTACATTATCGGTCAATTCACCGATACCCAAAAAAAAACGAAGCCTGAATAGACGTCGCCTTTTTTATGCGCATAAAAATCAAATTAGAGAAATCGTAGTGTATTCCTGATCTCTTCTGCCGATTGCGTATGTATAATACGCATCATCCGTCTTATTTGTTCACCAATGGCATATCGCTGCCGATAAACGACAACAATGCCTGAATGGTTTTTGCCATTTGTAATAAATTCTGTATGAAGCTGGCAAAAATCACCCACATTAAACGTATAAATCACTCGCCCTTGATCGGCTGCATGTTCTAATTGTTCTACATCGCTCCGTCCTACCATACCTTCTTCAAATACCGTTTTTACATCCACCTCGCGTGCCCGAAGCCCATTCACAAAAGCACGCGCCATTGCGTCTTCATCAACATACAATCGAATAGCCACTAAACCTGCTCCGACTTTCGCAATTGTGCTTGTTCAAGCCGATTTGCTTCTCTTTTTTCATCAGCCAAATCCGCTTCAACTTCTTCTTTGTTTGCGTGATAATAAGCCAGTGATGTATAAACTTGAGATAGCTCAACGTGTGGATACTGATCTGCTATTTCCTCAGGGCTATATCCCTGTTTATACCAGATAACGACCTGGTTCACTGTTATGCGCGTGCCATCAATCCGCAATCGACCACCACATATATCGGGTGCCTTCACCAGTAAATTGCCAATTTCTACACTCATAGATAATCACTCCTACTTTATACTTATTATATTCCAAAAACTTAAAATCCATCACACTTCCCAAATATGACACATCCCCCTTATAAAATCAATAGAACAAACCCATCTTAACACCATTTTCTATGGATACTTCACCCTTGACATACCCCAAAACGATAACTATACATGTGTGCAGTATTTATCCGCCAAAATGGGAGGTAAACCATGCCCGCTGTCATACCCGAAGAGATTAAAAAACGTTACGAACAAGCTCTCGCGTCACTCACAGAGAAACTCGAAAAAGACCGCATCGTAGTTGCAGCCATTCTCTTTGGCAGCTTGTCATACGATGAAGTTTGGGAAAACTCCGACATCGACATGTGGGTCATCGTCGAAGACGACCAAAAACCCGGCGGTCTCACCCTCACCGAATACGACATCAACATCCACGCCCAACTCGTCAAACGCAGCGAATTCAAACGCCGCATCGAAGGCGACCTCACGGGTGGATGGCTCGACTTTACCTTCACCAAAAGCACCCTCTTATTTACCAAAGACGATTCCATTAAAGAATGGTACGCCACCATAGATCGCGTGGGCACACGCGACCAATCCTTTCAACTCATGCGCGCGGCCACATCGGCCATGCCCGCCCTCAACAAAGCCGAAAAATACTTCCATCTCAAACAAGACTATGCCTACAGCTTTTGGTGGCTCATGCAAGTCGTCCGCAATTTGGCCGTGATGGAAGTCGTCTCCCAAAACGAAGCCCCAGCCCGTGAAGTCATCCATCAAGCCCTCAAATACAATCCCAAATTCTTCGACGTGGTCTACACCAAACTCATGGACCAACCCAAAACAAAAAAATCCATCCAACACACCTTAGACCAAATCAATCACTATCTCGAAGAAAAAGCATTCGACCTTTTTCGTCCCCTCCTCGACTATCTCACTGAAACAGGCGAAGTACGCTCTCTCTCTGAAATCAATGACTATTTCAAGAAAAAAATCCAAGGCGGCGGCCTCGAAGACGCCTGCGAATGGCTCGTCAAACAAGACATCATCGAAAAACTTGCCAGCCCCATTCGTCTCACCGACAAAAGCCGTATCGAACTCGAAGAACCCGCCTATTATTATGACGAAGACGCAATCGAATTGATTTAATCACAATAAATATGTTCAGGTCGAACAGGAGAAGACATGGAAAGTCACGCAATAAATGTCACCAAACGGGAGCCCGTTTGGAAATATCGCAAAGCATTATTTCTTTTCGATTTTTCTTGGAATGACTGTGGTGTATTACAAAAAGATTTTCGAGGCAGAGCCATTGCCCAACAACTTATTCGAAGTGTCGGATCAATTAGTGCCAACATCGAAGAAGGTCATGGCCGAGGGTTCTTTGGCAAAGAAAGGCTGCAATTTCTAAGATATGCCATGGGATCTGCCCGTGAAACAAAAGGATGGTACTTACGTGGTCGCCATTTGTTTTCTAAAGAAATTTTCGAACATCGTAGTAGTCTTATAGATGAAGTAATATCACTACTTCTCACAGAACTCCGCACAAACAAAAAATAGCCGTCCATCTTATATTACGCTGTTTCGCCGATTCGCCGATTCGCTTCCTTTATCGAGGTTCCCATGAGATCTACCATAGAAGTAAAAGGTGCACGCGAGAACAACCTCCAAAATGTGCACATCGAAATCCCACGCGACAAACTCGTCGTCGTCACAGGCGTCAGCGGCTCAGG
>JABIFK010000903.1 GCA_018650745.1 Candidatus Latescibacterota bacterium
AATTTGTGACCCGATTACCGCCAATGCCTTTATTGATAAAACGAATGTTTCGTTCCGGATATTCCGCTGTCGCCAATTCCGTAAAAAAGCGCACATAACCCGAACCAAAAGGTGCGTCACCACCGCGCCGCCCACAGTCGGTAATGCTGTCACCAATAAACAACATCGTCTCACCATCTTCTATCCAAAAATCGCTCATCAACAACCTCCATTATAGGATGACCTTTAAAAATTGCGCGCCCAAGATAGCCAAATACATACCGCGTTGCCACAACTATTCATACAGACAAAAACACGGACAACCCGCTCACTACCTTTTTGCTTGACATCTCTATACCTTCCACCTTTTTTGAAAGCAACACAATCCTCACTTATCATCTGATTAGGAGTTCCAATGAGTTATGAATCTAAATTAACCGATGCACAAATTGAAGCCAATTTCAAACAGGCTGCTGAACAATATGCCGCTTTTGGTGTCGACGTTGAAAAAGCCGTCGACAAAACCCTCGAAATTCCCATCTCACTCCACTGCTGGCAAGCCGACGATGTGGGCGGTTTTGAAGTCAAAGACGAAGCAGTAGAAGGCGGCGGCATTATGGCCACCGGCAATTACCCTGGGCGTGCAAGAAGTGGGGATGAACTGCGCCAAGACATCGATAAAGTCGTCGACCTTTTGCCTGGCCCCCATCGTCTAAATCTCCATGCCTTTTATTGTGAAACCGATGGCGAAGTCGTAGATCGCGATGCATTAGAACCCAAACACTTTGCCAAATGGATCGACTGGGCCAAAGCCAGCAACATGGGCATCGACTTCAATCCCACCTACTTTGCACACGCCAAAGCCAACGATGGTTTTACCCTCAGTCACTCCGACAAAACCGTCCGAGAATTTTGGATTCAACACGGCATTGCCAGCCGTCAAATTTCTGAAGCGATCAGCAAAGCCCTTGGTGGCGAAGTGGTCAACAACCACTGGGCACCCGACGGCGCCAAAGATCACCCCGCCGATCGTTGGACACCCCGCGAACGCTTGGTTGAATCTTTTGATGCCATCTTCGACGAAAAATTAGGTATTGGCCCCGAATGTGTCGATGCCGTTGAAGGCAAGCTCTTTGGCCTGGGTATGGAAGACTACACGGTTGGCTCCAACGACTTTTACGCCAACTATGCCCTTAGCCGCAACAAATTACTCTGCCTCGATATGGGTCACTTCCATCCCACCGAATCCATTGCTGACAAAATTTCGGCTCACATGGCCTTTCACGAAAAACTCCTCATTCATACCAGCCGCCCTATTCGCTGGGACTCTGATCACGTGGTGGTCTTAAGTGACGATGTGCGCAACGTCTTTCTCGAATTGGCCCGCAACAATGCCATCGACCGTATGTATCTCGCACTCGACTTCTTCGACGCCAGCATCAACCGCATTGCCGCTTATGTCATTGGCACCCGCGCCACCCGCAAAGCCCTGCTCTATGGTCTCGTTGATCCTTCCGAATATCTGCAAAAGCTTGAATGCGAAGGCAAACTCGCCCAAAAGCTTGGCCTCATGGAAGACATGAAAACCATGCCCTTCTCCGCTGTGTGGGATATGTGCTGCCTCAAATCAGGCGTGCCTGTTGGCGCATCTTGGATCGCTGAGATTGAAGCTTATGAAAGTGGTGTATTGTCTAAGCGCAATTAAAATGCTGAAGTATTGAAAAGGCCTCCTTCTTTTGAGGAGGCCTTTTTTTATGTACACTTGACAAATTAAACATTCGAAATATATTTATGACTATAGTCATAAATATATGGTCATATTTTTGAGAGGGTCATATGAAAACAATTCCAGCAGGCCAGTTTAAAACGCATTGCCTATCATTATTAGATGATGTTTCCCAAAACCATGAAACACTTATCGTGACCAAACATGGAAAACCTGTTGCACAAATATTACCCATTAATACCAATGAAGAGACGGATGAAAACCCGCTTAAAAACAGCATTGTCTTCGAAAAAGATATTATTTTACCCATCGAAGATGTTTGGGAGGCGACGTTATGATTCTGTTAGATACACACGCTTGGTTATGGTGGACAACAGAATCTCCTCAGCTCTCAGAAAAAGCAAAACAAACAATTGAAAATACGCCAGAGGTTGGTGTGAGCATTCTATCTTGCTGGGAAGTTGCCATGCTTGTATCCAAAGGACGCATTGCTTTAAGTTTGGATGTACAAGCCTGGATAGATCTTGCACTTCAAAGACCGAAAGTCAGGCTTCTCCAAATTACACCAGAAATCGTTGTTTTATCTACACGCCTACCAGGTGATTTCCACGCAGATCCTACAGACCGTATGCTTGCTGCAACCTGTCTTTCAAACGGCATACCGATCGTCACCAAAGACCAAAAGATTACGGAATGGAATCATATTTCCACAATCTGGTAAAGAACTAAATTTCGATAAATACGCGCCAAAATCCTCGCGGGAGATTTGCCCGAAGGAGAAACCTTGCCTTCATTCGTGCACTCGCCAGCGAACAGCGTGTCAGTGTCATTACCGTACAACGTGCCTACGAGCGCCTCGACCGCGATGGCCTCATACAATCCCGTCGTCGTCGCGGTTTCTTTGTCGCCCCCATCTCAGCCCCATCCAAAAAGAAACGTGCCGAACAATAATTCAAGGAACAGATCGAACCGCCCATTCGCAACGCACACGCCGAAGGTTTGACAACAGAAGACATCGCAAAAGTGTTAGATCCATTGTTAAAAAACCCATCCAAAGTTTAAACGCTCAAATCTATCTAAGGAAAAACACATGAAAAAGACCATCGTTGCCTTTGCAATCGGATTCAGTCTCTTCATCGGCTCAGCGCAAGCCCAAGTTGCGGCACCACCAGAACTCGGTTCGGCTCCAAACCCAGAGCATCTAAAACTCGCAGAAAAACTCGTCACCGTTATGGAACTTCAAAAAACCATCGAACAATCATTTAATTCCATTACAAAAATGCTCCCAGGTCAAGCAAGTCCATCCGCAGCACAGAAACAAGTCATAGATATGATTATGAAAGAACTCGATTGGAAAAATTTCAAAACCGACTACATCCAATTGTATGCAGAGGTCTTTACAGAAGCCGAGATTAAAGGCCTTATCAAATTTTATGAATCTCCTGCTGGTCAAGCCTTTGTCAAAAAGCAACCAGAGCTCAATCAAAAATCTATGATGTTATCCCAAAAAATGATGATGAAAATTATGCCCAAACTCCCAGGAATGCGTCGATAGCAGAAACCCAACGACACATGCCGAACCTGCCCGTCGTATGCATAGAATTACTCTCGTCCGAAATCTTATCTCTTCAAAACGGAATAACACTAAAAATCACGAACAAAAATAAAAAAGCCCTTTCGAACGAAAGAGCTTTCTTTTTATTTTGATATGGCGCACAACATCCACAAACTACACATCCCCCAGTTCCATCCGCACCCCAGACCGCAAAATCACAATTCCAACACCAGCCAACCACAGCGCGTGCAGGTGGAACACGGGCAAATACAAATGCAAATCATCAGGCAGCCCCATAGTAAGGGCCATTGCAACCGCAAATTTTGGGTCATATTTCCTCCCAGTATGATTATTGCGCGTCAATGCTCTTGAGCGGCGTCATCAACATCTTTTTTATCGTCTGCTCGCTTTCCAATCCTTTAACGCCATATGTGATATTATTAGGATTTTCAATTATTCGAAACGTCCCAAAAATACGATCCCAAATAGAAAACAAACTGGTATAGTTCGAATCTGTCTCAACCTGAATATCCGAATGATGCACTTTATGCATATTGGGAGATGTCAGAAAAATGCGATACAATTTATCCACTGGTTCACCAATAGAAATGTTGGCATGATGAAAAAGTACATTGGCTAAAAACAGAGCCTCATAGAACAAAAGATACTCTATTTTAATCGCAAATACGGCATACACAGCACACCGAACTGAAACGCTAATAATATGCTCGCCAATATGAAATCGCGCCCCCGTCGTTACATCCATCTCAGGATCTGAATGATGCATCCGATGAAATCGCCACAAAAACGCAAATCGGTGAAAAATCACATGCATAAAGTAGGTCAACAAATCGATAATTGCGATGGTTAAAACCAGTTCCATCCACCCATCCAGTGATACAACACGAAACACGCCCCACGTCGTATTCGTCGCAAAAACAACAAGAGGCAACAGCAGAAGATTCACAACCACAGCATTCAACGCAATCAAACCCATATTTCTAACCGCATGCCGGGTCTTCTTCTCAAACGTGCCAAAATAAGGATAGAGACATTCCCAAATGTAAAAAATCACAAGAAGGGAAATCAATAAAATATCCTTCTCCATTTTCTCTATGAGCATTGTATTTAACCTCAATTCACTGAAACTATGATAAAACAAGCACGCAGTGATATTTCAACTGTGTTCACACCACCATACTCTGCCACCCCTGTGCCATCAACTGCTCCAACTCATTCACGGCATTCACATACGTATCTTTCTCCACCGCATTCACATTCTCTTGGGCATCGCGGTCATGATCATAGAGCTCCCGATCCAGAACCTCACCCGTTTGTCGATCTTGCCATTCGGTATATCGAAAACGATTCGTTCGCATGGTATACCCCATCACTTTACCGCGCGGATACTGACTAAATGCCGCCCGTTTCCATGACCGTTGAGGATCTTGCATCACTGGCACAAAACTTCGCCCTTCCAAATGATCCGGCAAATCCAAACCACACAATTCACACAACGACGGATACATATCGACAAACTCCGTCAATGCCTGCGTCTTTTGCCCACCCGCCATACTCGGCGCACTCACAACCAAAGGGGCGCGCGCATCAATTTCAAAGTTCGTATGTTTGCACCAACTGGCATGCTCACCCAGTTTCCAACCATGGTCGCCCCATATGACAACAATCGTATCATCAATGAGATTTTGAGCTTCCAGTTCAGTCATGACTTTACCAATCTGGGCGTCAATGAAGCTCACACAGGCATGGTATCCGTGGA
>JABIFK010000465.1 GCA_018650745.1 Candidatus Latescibacterota bacterium
ATTGGCCTATGGCTTGGATACCACCTGCAGATAAAATGAATACGATGGGCAAGATGGGCACTCGATATCGGTTTCGCACATGTAAGAGGGCATACATCATCATATAAAAAATGACCACACCAAAGAGCGCGACGATCTCTTGGCGCTGTCTGTGGCTGACAACCGCACACAATGCCAAAATGAGCAAACTGTAATAATAGGTGTTGAGCAATACGGGGAGTACCGGATGTATTTTTGGCAATGTCTTTTTGACGCCATTGGCATCTTTCCAAAATAAGATGCCTTTTTTATAAGTCATTTGCATAAACCAAATTGGCTTCTGAGCTAAGTCTTCCACTGCTTTTTGAAAGAATACTTTATCAATTGGTGATTTCGTTTTTGCCGATTCAGCTTTAATTGTTTCTGTTACACTCTTAAGTTGTTGCCGGTCAGTTGCTTGGTGGCTGTCTCCACCAATGGCAGCCCAACGATTTCCAAACCAGAGCACACTGCCCAAACCCGTTGTTACTGGAGACAGTGAACCAAATTGGATATAGTTTCGGGCCGTCCAAGGCACCCATACGACTAAGATAGGCAGAGCGACACACATAATACTTGATGCATGATTTCTCAGCGGGCGTATGGGATGTTGTTTGAGTATGAGATAAATTGGTGCTGCTAACAAAAGTGTTTCTGGCCGACACATACTGCTAATGGCCACCAAAATACCCAAGGCCAAAAGTCTTTTTTGGTAAGGCAGGTGTTTAGGGACCCACATCAGTGTGATTACACACAAGACCAATATGCCAGTGAGACTTTCGCGTAGCATTAAGTTGCTATAATAAATCAAGGCAGGGTAGTAGGCTGAAATTGCGGCAGCACAAAGCCCAACTTTTGTAGTAAAAAAATATTGGGCAAGGAAAAACACCAATACAACGGATAGCGCACTCAAAACTCTTTGTACAAAAAGAACCCCACCGTAATCTGTTCCCCAAATGGCATAAATAGTAGCAATAAAAATCGGATAGGTTGGGGTGGTATATCGTGTCGGAAGATAGGGCTCGGAAGGTGAAGCAGAATACCCATTGCCTTCAATGATGTTTTTGGCCAGCACGTGATAGGCTTCTGCGTCGGCCCATTGTCCCCTAGGAGGCGCATAGGCACCCGCAACAAAACGCAATACCAAACCCGACAAAACGATTAGTGCCAGCAGGATAATTGTTGTGCGGTGTAATTTGGGAAGGGTCATAGTGTCAATTGTTTGCTTGTTAAAGATACGTCTAGTTTTTGAGATATATAAAACAGACCGCCAATAGAGCTTACCGCGACCATGCAGAGTGTTGCAACAACAGAAAGCGTGATGGCCAATTCGGGGGCCACACCAAAGCTTTGAAAGCTTAAGGCATATGCGCCTTCTCTTACTCCCCAACCATTGAGTGATATAGGCAACATGGTGGCTAAGGCTGTTAGGGGGATGATGACAAAAAAAGTTGATGGAGAAAGCTGAAAACCAAGCCCCAATGCGATGGCATAATTACTTAAGATCATGGTTGTTTGATAGACAAATGCCAGGCCAATTGCCATTGTGAGATGAATGGGGTTTTGTGCAAGTTTTTTTACAAATAAGACGATGCCGTTGAGTCGTTGTATTTTACGGGTCACGAAAAAAATCAGACCGATTGCCAATATGCCCAACCCTCCCAAGATGGAACTGCTTACAAGAATGTTATTTCTCATATCTTCTGGTAATATGTGCGGCGACCATATGAGGGCCAAAAGTGCAATTCCGATAAGAGCAACTAGGTTTAAGACGCGGTCTACGATTACCGTGATGGTGGCCGAAGTTTTGTCTTGAGCTTTTCGTGTAATTCCGTAGGCGCGAACAACATCACCACCCGTGCGACCGGGTAAAAAATTATTAAAAAACACGCCAATCCAAAAGAGCCTCAATAATGCAAAAAAAGCAGGCTTTTGTTCTGTCGCAACCAGGAGTAAACGCCATTTTTCTGTGCTGATGAAGAAACCTAAAAGCGAAAGCGCAAATACAAGAAGCAGATAGACTGGATTAAATGTTTTGAGGTACGTCAGGACGGTTGTTGTATCGATGTTATCAAACAGCCACCCCAACAGAACGACACTGATCAAAACTTTGACAACCAGCCATTGACGAGTGGTCACTGTTTTTTCCCTCGGCATAACATCATGCTTTTAAACAGACCCGTATAGCCCAAATGCTCAAAGTCTAAATTGTGTTGTGCGAACCAGTTTTGTATGTCAGATTTTGGTACAAAATTTTGTAGTGGATTATAAAGCCAATCTACAAGGTCCTTGGATAGTTCTTCGTAAGATGCTTTGTTGCTTTTGAGCACGTGGGTGAGTGCCCAATACACTGGTAACAGAGGGTAGACCGAAGGTTTACGCCACGCGGCAGGAACCCGATTGAAGAAGAAACGTGATCCGTGATGAATATTACTCAGACCATTGTCGCAGCCAATGGCATAAAATGAGGTGCCCTTAGATTTTAATACACGAGCCGATTCAGCAAACCCCTGTGCGGGTGCATCTGTGTGTTGCAGCATATACACACACAGAACCAAATCAAATTGATTGCTTTCAAATGGCAAGTCTGTGACCGATGCTTGTTGTGGGGCGATATTGACCTGAGCCATTTGTGCATTGCGTGTGATGGTGGCAATGTTATCTGGCGATAAATCTACCGATGTAATTTCTAAATGTGGGAAGCGGCGTTTCAGCAATATTGAAAACTTCCCAGAACCGGCTCCCATATCGAGCAATGTCTGTGCGTTTTCAAGGTTTTCTTGGCCTATGCCTCGGATGACAAAGTCGAGATGGGCATTTTCTTCTATCTCGTAGTCTTTCCAAAAGTATTGGCCATAGAAATCGGCAGATGCTTTTTGTTTTTTTGATAAGGTATCGGTCATGGCGATTGGATGAGTGTATTTTGTTGTTGTTTTTGTTTGTGTGGTTTGGCTTCGGGGTTATCTACAATGTAAGCACCAATCGCCAAAACGTCTAAGTGGCCTTGTTGAAAGGCTCTTACGGCGTCTTCGGGGGTGCACACAATAGGTTCCTCGTGCATGTTAAAGCTGGTGTTAATGAGCTGAGGAAAGCCCGTTAGTTTTTCATATTCTGTTAAGATGTGATAAAATGATGGATTGCTTTGTTTGGAAACGATCTGTGGCCGTGCGGTGTTGTCTACATGTACGACGGCAGGTGCTTCTTCTTGGCAACGCTTTGTGACGTCGTAGGTGATGGTCATAAATTCGGCAGTGAATTCTGATGTGGGAAAGCCGACATAATAATCTGCTGCGCGTTCTTTGAGAATGGCTGGTGCAAAAGGCATAAACTCTGTGCGTTTGAGATGTTGGTTAAGCCATTTGTTGACCGTGACGTCTGTGGCTTGGTAAATGATTGAGCGATTGCCCAATGCACGTGGGCCATATTCCATTTTGCCGTTGACACGTGCGACGACCAAACCTTGGGCAAGGCGTTGGGCAATAACAGCTTCAACATTGTCGTGACGTGTATAAGATAATCCTTGTTTTTTAAGCTCAGATTCAATATCGGCCTCGGTCCCCTCGGTGCCAAGGTAAGCGTTTTCCAAACGATAGGGATGCACGCGTGTGTTTTCGCCACAATATGCCAGTGCGGCACCCACTGCCAGGCCACCATCTCCCATGTTGGGATGTACGTAAATATCTTCAACGCCCGCGATGTCACGTACACGCTGGTTGAGCTTGACGTTGGCAAATAATCCACCCGAAAGCACGATTTTGGTGTGTTTGGTTTTTGTCACTGCTTGTGTCACGTAACGCGTAATGAGGTCTTCTATATGTTGCTGTATGGCCGCTGCGGCATCCGCTTTGTCTATGCCTTTCAATTTTTTATTGATGTGTTCATATTCTGCCCAGCCCCACATGCCGTGATTGACAAATGAGAATTTCTTTTCGCTATAACCGATACGCGACCGAAAGATATCAATGGCTTTTTCCGCATCTCCATAGGCGGCCAAACCGGTGATTTTGCCTTCGTGTTTTCCGGGCGTAAAACCAGCCCAACCCGTAACAAATCCATAATATTGGCCGGGTGTGTGGTAAAAGGGGATGCTGTGAATCAGATCCATTTTGCCGTCTTTGCATACGGCGATGCGTGAGCAGTATCCATCGCCCACACCATCCAAGGAGATATTTAGGCAGTTATCCCAACCAGAGGTATAGTAGGCTGAGGCCAAGTGTGCTTTGTGATGATCAATGTTATATATAGGGCATTGAATGCCTTGATTATGTAATTTGCGTGCAAAATTCCGGCTTTCAGAGGATCTTACCTTTTTGCTGTTGAAGATTTTATAGGCAGCAATACCCATCTGCGTACCACCAACGAGACGTGCGAGGCCCATTTGGGACAGACGAATGAGCGCACGCCGCTTGGCATCTTTGGGGTAGAAGCCTTCCCAATTGGGGGCATTGGTGCTGTGAGTGGTGTTGGCTATTGTAACTGCGTCAATGTCTTGGGGGTGTACGTTTGCCTGGCGAATGACTTCTGTTATGGCCCGTTCTGGCCATCCCCAGTATAACTTCTGACGATTTAGGCGCTCTTCATTGATGGCGGTTATAATGCGTCCATCTATGATAATGGCTGCGCCTGCATCATGTTGCAAGCTAATGCCAAGAATGTTCATATACATCCTCTTTGAGGAAACGAATGGCAATGCGTTTTATTTGTAGTGGAATATATTTCCGTGTCACTGTTTCGGGTAAGAACAGTACGGAAGTAGGGTAGGGATATGTAACTGCTTGTAAATACGACAGTATATTGGGATTTTTACAGATTTGGGATGGGGTACTGCACTATTTATCACTTTGCGTGGGATATATCTGCAAGTGGTGTACCAAGTGGGATGACTCTCTTATCTAAATCGGCAGTTTTTTAAATCAGTTGAGCTTATTCTTAACGCAGTGTTGCCGATGGTTGCGTGTGGTTCTGCTGGTTGCGCAACCACAACTCAAGACTCAACAGCGACCAAATTTCGCGGTTGAGATTTTCACGGCCCGATTTGTGGGTCTCAACCAGATCTGCTATGACGGGTTGGTTCAATAGATTTTTGGTTTGAGCGTGAGGAGATAAGAGCAGATCGTGTACCATGTCGTGAAGCTCATGATTTAACCAATGCGCAACGGGCATTTCAAAACCGTGTTTGGGGCGTTTTAATATATGAGGGGGCAAAAGGCCTTTTGCAGCCTTTTTGAGAATGTATTTGGTTGTGAGATGGCGTAACTTTAAATGAGACGGTATTTGAGCGGCAAATTCCACCAAAGTGTGGTCTAAAAACGGCACGCGCAATTCCAAAGACACGGCCATGCTCATTCTGTCATCTTTGACCAAGTAATCATCGGACAATAATGTACTTGTGTCCACATCTAATAGTTGATCTAGAGCATTTGAGGCGTCTGATTCTGAAAATTTTAGATAGAGTGGGTCATCTTGTAGTTGCGGGCGATAAATATCGGGGTGGAGCAGCTCTGTTTGATGGGACTGTGAAAATAATG
>JABIFK010000596.1 GCA_018650745.1 Candidatus Latescibacterota bacterium
TCAAGCTATTGGTGACTTGTTTTTCCAAACAGAACGCTACGCCGACGCCATCAATGCATATGGTCAAATCCCCCAAACATCACGCAACGAAACCATTGCTGGACGAGAAGTGTTAAGTCTCTATCGCCTTAAACGCGTCAAACAAGCCGACAAAGCTGCGAATCAGTTTAAAAAAACATACAAAACAGCAACAGAATGGCTGGCCCAATTTGAGGTGGAAAAAGGCAAGTACCAGCTTGCAATCAAAAATCCAAAAAAGGCGCGTCAGAAATTTGAAGATGTGATTAAGAAATTCCCACAAACCGCAGCACGAAGTGATGCCAGCTATTATATCATTCGCGCCTATTATGATGAAGGGCCTGACAAGGAAGGCAATAACGAACCGTACTTCGAATCACTCTTACAATTTGTGCGCAACTTCTCCGACAACCCATACTGGGTGGAAGCCAACCTCGAATTGGCTAAATATTGGGAAGCAAATGAAGAATATGCCAGTTCTGCTACATATTATCGCAATGCCTTGGACAAAGGCCTTGAACAGTCAAAGAAGGCAGAAATACTCTATCGCCTTTCTAAGAATTTCAATTACCTCAAATCTTGGTCTGTGGGCATAGATTATGCCCGCCAACTGGTTAAAGAATTTCCGCAACATAAACGCGCCATAGAAGCACGTCTTGACATTGCCCAAATGCTTCAATTTAAAGGTGACTATGAGGCGTCTATTCGCGAGTTCTTACCCCTTCTTAAACTCGTTACCACAGAAGACGACCGTGCCAGTATTCGTTACAGTATTGGCGAAAATTACTTTAACATGGGTGATTATAATAATGCCCGTCGCGAATTTTTCTCCTTAACGTTTAACACCAAAATCAGCACCAATTGGATCGCGTCTTCGTTGACACAAGTTGCTGAGTGTTATACTGCACAAGGCGACATCGATCAGGCCATTGCAGCACTTGAGCAAGTCAAAGTGCGCTTTGGAGCAACCAGTAGTTTTGGTGTATCAGCAGAAAATCGGATTCAGAAACTTAGAAATCGTGGTGGTTCCAACTTTTTACCCAGATAAATTCATTGGGCACAATACAAGAGATCATAGAATGATTTTATACTTCCGTATTTTGCCTCTCCTTAATCAACCGCACGGTGGGGGGCAACACCATGCACAGTGAACTTCTCAAAAAAGTACCTCTTTTTGAGGGTCTCACCCATGAAGAATTAGAAGGACTATCTCAGGTGGCCATGTTGCGCGTCTTTCCGAAAGACCGCGTCGTCATTATGGCAGAAGAAGAAGGTGATAGTCTCTTTGTTATTCACAGCGGGAGAGTAAAAGTAAGCATCGTCAGCGAAGATGGCAGAGAGGTCATTCTCTCCATATTATCTACGGGCAATTTCTTTGGTGAAATGGCATTGCTCGATGGCAACCCAAGATCGGCCAATGTCACAACCATGGAAGAAACCGAATTGCTGATGGTGCGTCGAGCCGATTTTCTGCGTTTTATCCAACTCGCACCTCAAGTAGCCATCAAACTCTTGGCTGTTTTAGCGCAACGATTGCGCAAAACCGACCGCAAAATTGAAGGCTTGGCCTTATCGGATGTCACGGGGCGCATTACGCAAACCCTTTTACAATTGGCAGAAGAACACGGCACACCAACAAAAGACGGCATTCTCATCAAAAACCGACCGACCCATCAAGATTTGGCAAATATGTCGGGCACAACGCGTGAAACGGTTTCACGCGTTTTAAAACGCTTAGAAACCCAAGGATATATCATTCCAAAAAGCAAAGACTTGCTCATCACAGGTACAGATCTCCCCATATCTGATTCATAAACCCATGCCAGATAAACTATCCAAAGAAGCACTCCTTGTTGTTCAAGATTCAGTTTTAGGTCAATTGTTGCGAAAAGAACTGGAGCAACTCGGGTGGCAAACTACCCTGACCAACAGCATCGGGTCAGCACAAACATTGCTCTCTCAAAGCAATCTTATTTTATTTGATGAGGCCCTATTAACCACCACGCCAAATCCCCTTCCTTCCGCGTGGACACGTGCACTTAAAGACCAAGCACTCATCCTTGTTGCAACAGAAAATGGCATCCACTTATCGGACAGTGACTTCTTACCAGATGCCATTTTAGATGTCCCATTTGGACCACAAGACATTTATCAAATGCTCAAGGTATTGGATACAGAAACATCAAATCAAAACCCAATCTTAGGCCGTTCTGAAAGCGCGCAACAAATCAGAGAAATCATTCGACAAATTGCGCCAACACCTGTGAGTGTGCTTATCACAGGTGAAAGCGGTGTGGGTAAAAACCTCATTGCCGAAACGATTCATCAGCAAAGCCCAAGACACAACAAAAGCTTTCAAACCATTAACTGCGGGGCCATACCAGAAACCTTGCTCGAAAGCGAACTTTTTGGTCATGAAAAAGGGGCTTTCACCGATGCACGCACACAGCGCCAAGGTATCTTTGAGGCGGCAAACGGCGGGACTCTGTTTCTCGATGAAATAGGCGAAA
>JABIFK010000905.1 GCA_018650745.1 Candidatus Latescibacterota bacterium
CGTACACCCGGATCATCTAACAACGTCAAAGATGCCCGATGAATTTTCTCAGCATCCTCTTGCCTCATCTCAACCTCCCAATCATCCCAATATGTTAAATGTGAAAGGTTCTCGTCTTAAAGAAACTGTTTCCGCACAAACCATTGTTTCTCACAAGTCAATCTACATGCACAACCGAACAAAAAAAAGTGCCTTTTCACAAGCCATCTCTCGCACACCAAATGGCAAACAAAGCCAACAACACGTCTCTTAGAGCATGTAAAATGGGGTATATATATAAGAGATGTATTCAGATGCGGAAATTTATCCGTGTACTTACCCCGCATCAACAACCCGTGTGTCTCTATCAACCCTCCAAAAGGAGCGCGTCTTATGGCCAAACGACCAACCAAAAGAACCCAACAATCGCAAGACCGCCGCATGAAATGGTGGCGAGAAGCCCGTTTTGGTATGTTCATCCACTGGGGGCTCTATGCCCTACCCGAAGGTATTTGGAAAGGCAAAGAGATTCCTGGCATTGGGGAATGGATTCAAAAGCGTGCCAACATCCCTGTATCCGAATATGAGAAACTGGCCGAACAATTTAACCCCGTCAAATTTAACGCCAAAGAATGGGTACAAGTGGCCAAAGATGCCGGCATGAAATACCTCACCATCACGTCCAAACACCACGATGGTTTTGCACTTTTCAAATCTGATGCCAGCCCCTACAACATTGTCGATGCCACACCCTATGGAAAAGACGTCATTGCCGAATTGGCCAAAGAGTGCCAAAAAGCAGACATCAAACTCTGCTTCTACTACTCTCAAAAACAAGACTGGCACCATCCCAACGGATCAGGCAATACGCTCGACTTTGATCCCAACAAACAAAACTTCAATCAGTACATGCGCGAAAAGGGCCTGCCACAAATCAAAGAGATTCTCACACAATACGGCCCCATTGGCATGATCTGGTACGACACACCACAAGACATCACCACGGCCCAAACCAAAAAATTCATCACCGCCGTTTACGACAGTCAACCCAATTGCTTGGTCAACGGACGCGCCGGGCATGGCTTGGGAGATTATCAATCCATGGGTGACAACCTCATTCCCCCAGCACGTGTTGAGGGCGATTGGGAAACCCCTGCCACACTCAACGACACCTGGGGTTTTAAGAAAAATGACCCCAATTGGAAACCTGTAGACGGCCTCATCAAACGCTTGGTGGACATCGTCAGCAAAGGCGGCAACTACCTGCTCAACGTAGGTCCAACTGCCGAAGGCGTCATTCCCAAACCCAGTGTCACACGCCTCAAAAAAGTAGGTGATTGGCTCAAAATTAACGGTGATGCCATCTACGGTGCATCGGCCAGCCCACACCCTTATGAACTCTCTTGGGGGGCCATCACCACCAAAGGTCGCAAACTCTACCTCAACATATGGGACTGGCCCAAAAGCACCTTTACGCTCTATGGTCTCAAAAACAAAGTACGCAAAGCCTACCTGCTCGCCGACAAAACCCGCACCCCGCTTGAGAAACAACAAACTCGGGACACCAGCATCGACTTAGACATCCTCACCCTTAAGCTTCCAAGAAAGAAACCCGACAAAGTCGTCTCTGTCGTTGTGCTCGAAGTCACAGGTGAACCTGAAATGGATGCCACTTTATTACAAAATGCCGATGGACGCATCCAACTCGAAGCCCACAATGGCCAGATCAAGTCGCCCAAAACAGGCGCACAACTCACACGCGGTCGTTTTGGTACCATCGAAAACTGGCTCACAACAGGTCATCGCGTCACCTGGACCGTGAAAGTCGTCACACCTGGCACATATAACGTGGCCGTGCTCACACAAACCGAACGCAACGGCAAATGGGAAGGGGGTCACAAAACCAAACTCACCATCGGTCGTGCACCACTCTCTGCAACCATCAAAGAACAAGAACGCCGTGACAATCCCAAAGCCAATGCCGACCTCCTTGATGTCGTTTCCATGCTGGGGCAAATCACCATCAACAAACCCGGTACGCATGATATCACACTGCGTATGGAAAAAGTTATCAAGACCAAAGGAATCGGACCCAAATTACGCGCCATACAATTGATTCCTGCATAAATAAAAGGATGAAAAGGAGAGAGACGAGAAGGCAAATTTCTCTCGACTCTCTCCTTCCCAGTACTCATCGAAAACTGTAACCTTCCGCTTTCCGCACACAGAACCCATTCCCCATCCAGGGACTTCACCCTCGATGACATTGCCAAAATCATTCGTAACTTTCAAACCGCAACCGAAATGTGTGCCGAAGCAGGCTTTGACGGTGTGGAGCCCCAAGGCGCACACAACTACCCCATCAATCAGTTCTTTTCTCCCGAGCGAAATACCCGTATAGATGCTTATGGTGGCAGCTTTGCAAACCACACGCGTTTTGCACGTCCCATCGTCAGTTCGGTGCGTCATATCACCAACCTAACCACAGAGGCCCTGCCTGAAAACAACCCTAACAAAACTCGACATCACCGCCTGTGGTGGTTTCATGATGTTTGCAATCAGCGGTGTTGTAACCCCCATTTGCTTGCCTGAAATATCCAAAACCTTGTCCACCTCCTTCTCTGAAGGAGGTGGCATGGAAACCGCCCGAACGGTTCTGGTCTTACTTACGCTCATGGTGGCAGGTATTTGTGCGCGCCATTGGGGCAAAAAAATCTTCATCACCTATGGGCAATACTTTCTTGCACTCGGTCTCATACTCACCAGCTATGCCGACAGTTATGCCCTGCTCATCATGGCCCTCATGATCACAGGCATTGGCGGTGGTTTTACAGAAGCCCTCATCAATCCCTTGGTGGTTGATCTGCATGCCGAAGACTCTGGAAAATACCTCAACATCGCCAACGCCTTTTATCCCATTGGTGTCATGGCTGGCGCGCTCATTTTTGGCGAATTACTCACCCTCGGGTATTCCTGGCGCCTCATGTTCCGCATTGCGGGTATAGGCGCACTCATCATGGGCGTGCTCTTTCACATATCCCGCTTTCCCACACCCATCGAAGCAGAACATTCCTCAGCTCACGTCATTTCAGATATTCTCCGGCAACCAGGCTTCTGGCTCTTTGCCGCAGCCATTTTCCTCGGTGCTGGCGTCGAGTCATCTTTCACCTTTTGGAGCCGAAGCTACGTAGAAACCTATCTTGCCGACGTGCCACGTGCGGGTGCCATCGCCGTGGTCATCTTTGCAGGCACCATGGCCGTGGGACGTCTGCTCTCCGCTCGTTTATCAGAATTCATGAGCCTAAGAACCCTTATGATGCGCTCTGCCATTCTCGGTGTGTTGGTCAGTTCGGCCATACTCTTTACCAACAGCCTGATCGCATTCTACATCCTCTTAGCCCTTGCCGGTTTCGCAGCCGCGTGTTTTTGGCCTACGATTCTCGCTGAGGCCGACGCTTGCCTTTCGGTAGATACCACCATGCTTTTTGTTATGTTGGCCTGTTTTGGCATCGCTGGTTTTGGTCTCACACCTTGGATCATGGGCGTCATGGGTGATTCTGCCGGACTAAAAGCTGGTTTCTTAGTCATTCCCGGTCTTTTCATCGGCCTCATTTTAGTACTCACTCTCGAACGACGCATACCCAATTAGAAAACACCAACACACGTTTAGAAAGCCAATAACATATGCAAACACCACGTTTTGACGAACAAATAGGCATCTATGAAGAACATGATCGCGAAAATCCGCCTGCCAAAAGAGGCATCGTTTGCACGGGCAGTTCCATTATGCGACAATGGACAACCCTTACAGATGATATGGCCCCCTTGCCTGTCATCAATCGTGCATTTGGTGGCTCCCAAACTTGGGAAGTACTCCACTATATGGATCGTATCGTCATGCCCCATCAACCCCGTGTGATCTTATACTATTGTGGCAGCAATGATCTGGGCAATGGCAGAAGTGGGCAACAAGCCTTTGATGGTTTTTCCGAATTCACAGACCGTGTTCATCAAGGCCTCCCAGATACACAGATCCTCTATCTGTCAATCAATCGTGTCTTTCCCAAACAACAAATATGGGACGAACTCGACAAAGCAAATCATCTGGCCGAGAATCTTTGTGCGAATAATCCCCGCCTAATTTTTATTGACATCAATCCTTGTTTGTTCAATTCTGATGGCACAATGCGCGAAGGTTATTTTCGAGAAGACAACGTACATCTCCACCCACCCGCATACCAAGCCTTTGCACATGTTGTTCGTCCTGCTTTAAGTGCAGCCTGGTCCCTTGCAATATCCGCTTAAAAAATAGACGCATCATAGGAGATCCAATGAACCTCACCCTCGTCTGCAAATCAGACAACGATCTTTGTCATATTTTGCAACACAACAATGTCACCTTCAATCGCACAGAAGCAGCTCAAGAAGCCATAGAGCATGCACCTAAAGGATCGGGCATACTCATCCTCGCCGACGGTTATCCCAACACACCAACACCGGTCGACCTGACCGTAATGGAAATGGCACGCAACAAAAACCAGCGTATTTACCTTGAATTTCCCAGCGATCTTCCTGACATGGAGGTAGGCGACATCCGGGGCATAGAATGGGAACGCGCGGTTGTATCCTCCGATGCCTTTTCATCACTTGAAAAGTTGCGCATTCTCATGATCCACGGCTGCCGTTTTGTCGATGTGCAACATGCAAATCCACACATCGTCATTGCCCGTATTGCGGGGTTTGATCACGCTGTTTACGGTTTGCCTGACGAAACCTGCCCCATCCTTTTCGAACACAACAACCTGCTTGTAGCCACCACCAAATTGAGCCAATTGCAAACGGCACGCTACGCACCAGCAGAAGCTTGGCAAACCATTTGGCAATGGATACTCTCTTACGTAACAGGTACCGATCAGGACACACTCACCTGGGATGCGACCGTGCGCCCCTCTCTCAAAAAGAATGACCCCCTTGGCCAAGATGCCGAGGAACAAGCCATTCAGCGAGGGGTGCAATGGTTCCATGATGCCAAGTTGCTCGTTCACTCCGATTGGCAAACCGAAGCCACGCGACGCGTCGTCGAGTTTCCCGATGGCACAGGTGTTGGCCCAGAATTTGACTGGCCCACAGGTAACGGATCCTGTGGTATGCTCGAAGGTCCGAGCTCGCGCATTCATCCCGATGGATCACAGGATTGGCGCTATTTCTTACGTAACGATTGCATGGGCGAATCGGCCATGGCAATGGCCTTTGCACATACCCTCACGCCCGACTTAAAAAACAAAACCGCCGCCAGCAATCTCAACGACTTCATATACGTCCACTCCGATTTTGCAGGCGGTCCAAGGGGCAATCCTAAAAGCCCCTCTTACGGCCTTGTACGCTGGACAAACCACGATGGAGATGGCGTGTATTATGGCGACGACAATGCCCGCAGCATGCTTGGCACAATGGCTGTCTCTGCATTGCTAAACGAACCCCGCTGGAATGAACCGCTCTTACGATGCCTCTTGGCAAACCTACGTACCACAGGGCCGCAAGGTTTTCGATCCAACCGCATCAATGAGGCCGATCTGCAAGAAAACGGCTGGCAACACTATTGGACCACCGACCGTACCAACATAGCGCCGCACTATGAATGTTGGCTTTGGGCAAGCTTTCTTTGGGCCTATCAACAAACCCAGTACCAGCCTTTTCTTGATCGCTCACGCAACGCTCTAAAAGTGACCATGAATGCCTATCCAGATCAATGGAAATGGACCAATGGCTTTCAACAAGAACGTGCCAGAATGCTCCTCCCCCTCTCTTGGCTTGTTCGTGTAGACGATACAGCCGAACATCGTCAGTGGTTGCATACAATCGCCCAAGACATGCTCAAAACACAAGATGCCAGCGGGGCCATTCGTGAAGAATTGGGGGATTCAGAAAGCGGTCAATATGGCGCTCCAAAAACCAACGCAGCCTATGGCACAACAGAAGCGCCACTCATTCAAAAAAATGGCGATCCACTCTGTGACCTGCTCTATACCACCAACTTTGCCTTTATGGGTTTACACGAAGCGGCGGCTGTAACTGGTGACCCCGTTCTAAAAGAAGCCGAAGATCGATTGGCCAACTTCCTTTGCCGCATCCAAGTCACCTCCGATGCCCGCCCAGAACTCGATGGTGCATGGTTTCGTGCATTTGACTTTAACCGCTGGGATTATTGGGCAAGCAACGCAGATCTCGGTTGGGGCGCGTGGTGCGTCGAATCGGGTTGGACACAAGGTTGGATCACATCGGTTCTTGCCTTGCGCCAGCTCAACACATCCTTTTGGGATATCACAAAAAACGATCAGATCCACCACCACTTGGACAAATTGGTAGGAGA
>JABIFK010000434.1 GCA_018650745.1 Candidatus Latescibacterota bacterium
GAGGCCGTATCGAAGGTTTCGATATCGCGGGCACGATAGAGTTCGGCTTGCACGGTTTCTGGTTCTGCCGATGTGTGTTGCGATGTGCCACACAAATACATGGCATTGTTGACATCGTGTGCCATCGCATTGTTGATGGGGCTGTCTAATACGGGTGTGCCATCATCCAAAGAAAGACGCCCCGCCCAACCGTTTCGGGTGTAATATGCGTGCCCTCTGGGCCACCCCCCCTTAATGCGAATGGCGTTGAGCTTGCCAAGGCGACCTTCGAGCAACCGTGTTTTGATGGTCTGTGTGCTGTGTGCGTAGATGGATTGATAACCGATGAGAACTGTTTTGCCTGTTTTGTTTTTTGCGTCGACCAAACGATTGGCGTCTTGAATGGTGGCGGCGATGGGTTTTTCGCAGACCACATTAAAACCTGCTTCAAGACTTTGAACGCTCAGGGGCACATGATGGTGAATGCCGATGGGCAACGTGATGTAGTCGACACCGCCTGCAGAAATCAAATCTTCAATATTGTCATAAATGCGCACATTGCGGGTGGCAAATTCGGCAAGCTTTTCGGGGTGATTTTCGGGGTCAATGACCACGGCGGCATCCAAGCGGGCACGGCCATCTTGTTCAAGGGCTTCAATTGATTTGACATGCACGCGGCCAAAACCGCCAATTCCGACAATCCCAAATTTTACGGGGTCCATGAATACTCCTTTAATAACAAAAGCAATGAATCAGTGGTTTACTGATGATGGATTTTAAGGAACAAAATTCTATTTCACGAAGCAACAATTATTCTGATGGATTGGAGAAGGCATGAAGAGCGAGTTGAATACCGATCAGGTGACATTTTTCGATGAAAATGGGTTTTTGATTCTGGAAGGTTTTTTAGATGCAGAAGAACTAGAACGTTGGCGACGGGTCACTGAAGAAGCCGTTGCACAGCGTTTGGGGTCTGATTCCTTGAACAATCAAAAGGATCCGGATGCATTTTATTCACAAGTTTTTACTCAATGTTTGCGCTTAGCCGACATTCATGACGAAATGCGTGAACTTGTCTATGATAAAAGCATTGGCAAAATGGCTGCTACGCTTGCGGGTGTTGATGGCATGCGGGTGTGGCATGATCAGGCGCTCTTTAAACCCCCTTTGGGGAATGCGACGGCTTGGCATTTGGACAACCCGTATTGGTCTTTTTCGTCCAAACAATCCTTGTCTTTTTGGATCGCTCTGGATGATGCCACGCCCGAAAATGGGTGTATGTGGTACATTCCGGGATCACACAAAGAAGCGGCGTATGAGAATGTAGGTATTGGACAGAATCAAGCCGATCTCTTTAATGTCTACCCGCAGTGGCGAGAAGTTGATACGGTTTGTGGGTCTTGTTCGGCAGGGTCTATGGTTTGGCACAATGGTTTAACTGCTCATGGGGCGGGTGCAAATATGACACGACACCCGCGCAGAGCGATGACATGTGCCTTTATGCCCGATGGTGCCACGTTCAATGGTCAACGTAATATTTTGCCAGAAGAATATGTCCAAACGCTTGAAAAGGGCGATGTCTTAAATAATGATGAACAGAATCCATTGGTATGGCACAATTCGTGGGAGGCTACACCGTGAGTATGATTATGGGCTTGTTGTCTTTTAGCTTGTCGGTCTTTATTGTGGCTATGGTTTTGCCTTCGGTTCGCGTTCGGAGTTATGGCAGTGCTTTGGGTGTGGCTGTTATCTATGGTGTGCTTAAATTCTTTCTGCATTGGCTTTTGATTTTGGTTTCGTTGCCATTTATCATTATCACGCTTGGTTTATTTCTCATTGTGATCAACGCTTTTTTGTTGTGGCTTACTGATAAGCTGGTCGATGGTTTTGAGATTGACTCCATATTCAGTACGATTGTGGCGTCGGTGTTGATTTCTGTTTTGGATATTGTTTTACGTTGGGTCTTGCCTTGGGTGTAAAACGTCAGAACTTGGCAGACTTTCTGTTTGAACTCGATAAGGAGTAAGGGGATGAAGAAACCCAATGTGTTGGTGATCATGTGTGATCAGATGAAAGCAACTGCGAGCCACTTGTATGGCAGCACGTTTTGCCATACACCTTCTATGGAACGTTTGGCAAATGACGGTGTATTGTTTAAGCATGCGGTCACACCGCATCCGCTGTGTGTGCCCGCGCGTATTTCATTTTGGACATCGCAATTTCCGCATTCACACGGCGGAAGGCGGAATGAAACGCTGATGCCTGCCGATGCAAGACACGCGTTCAAAATTTGGAAAGATGAAGGATTTCACTGTGGGCTGATTGGCAAGAATCACTGCTTTGAGACCGAGGCGGATTTGGATTTGTTCGATACCTATTGTGAGATCACGCACGGCGGTATTCCAAAAGGTAGAGAGCAAACAAAAGGGATGGAGTGGTTTCGTTCTATTGAGCAAATTAACGCAGGGCATGCCGGGCGAAGAAATATGCCCAAGATTAGTCCTCAGTTCAATTATGCCGTTACTGATTTTCCCCTTGAAGATTATTCGACAGGCCTTGTGTGTGGACAAACTGTTCGCTTCTTGGAAAAACATCAGGAAGATCCATTTGCACTTTGGGTTTCCATTCCCGATCCACACGCACCGTATGAGTGCCCTGAGCAATATGTGATTCCACCAGAAGATGTTGAGATGCCCCCTTGGCGAGATGATGAATATACCGATGGCACAACGTCTGAACGTAATGAGGCACTCCATGCGATGATTGGTGTGGAGGATGATCCAATAGAAGAAGTGAAAGCTTGTGTAGGTGTGTACCATGGCATGGTGAAATTTTTAGATGATGGCATTGGGCAGATCTTGGATGCATTGGATCGTTTGGATTTGCGAAAAAATACGATTGTTGTGTTTTGCTCTGATCATGGTGATTATTCGGGTGAGCATGGCCAAATTGCCAAAGGTGGTGCATTTTACGATTGTCTGACTCGTGTACCGCTTATTGTGTCTTATCCTGAAAGTGTGACGCCCGGTGTGGTAGATGAAAGTATGGTCAATTTGATTGACATTGTGCCCACACTTTTTGAGCTGCAAGGTTTAAACGTGCCA
>JABIFK010000908.1 GCA_018650745.1 Candidatus Latescibacterota bacterium
AAAGCGCATCAACCACGGCACGCCCCACACGATACCGATTCAAGTGTGGCGTGCCATTATCCAGCCACTCGGCCACAGCGAGGGTCAGATCGCGCTGCCCAACATCCTGATTCGTATCGCTGCTCTTGTGAAAATGCGGCTCAGACATATCATGTGACTGGTACCAATAGTCGCCATTTTGAGTCAAATAGAGCCGCCCTTTTGTGCCCAAAAAGTCGTAATGCAAATTAAACCCTTTCACATCCTCTGGTGTGCCAAGCGCATCTGGGTCACAATCGAAAAAAACGCGCAGTCCATCCGAAAACCAGTATTGCGCAAACAAATGCTCCGGTGCCAAGTGCGTTGCCTGATAGCCTTCTTCACAAACACCATAGGCCATCGCCCAAACGGATTGGGGCTGGGCTTCATTGAGCAACTGCATCAACCAGTCCATCAGATGCGGCCCCATGCCCATTTGATTGCCCTTGGTACTGCACCGAATGCAGTAGAGCTGCCCTAATTTGCTCTGGAGAATATCCGACAGAACACCGTCTCGCGCTTCCGGAAAATAACGACGCTGTGCGTTGGTAATGATCTCAACCCCCGAAGACGTGTGCAATGCGTTCAATTGCACAATTTCCGAAGGACGCAGCGCTATCGGCTTCTCCAAAATAACAGCCCGAACACCCGCTTCCACAGCCAATTCAACCTCGCGAACGCGCTGTGTCGGTGGCGTAACAACATGGACAATATCTGGTCGGACCTCACGAAGAGCAGCCTCATAATCGTCAAAACCATCGACAATCCCATGGTGAGCCATAAATCGTTCTCGGCGCACCGCATCCCAATCACAGACCGCCACCAAATCAACAGCAGGAATATCGGGATAAACTTTGGCGTGCGCCCCAGCACGAGACCCACACCCCAACAAAAGTGAACGATACCTACTCTTTTGTGTCATCATAATTCTCCCCAAATGATTTCGACTCATTTAATTTTTGTTTTTAATAGATTATATTCAGTACATCACGAACCGTAAGCCCAACGAATCTAAGCCCTGTTCATAATGACCCAAATATTTCGTAATGTACTGATATTCAAATATACCTTGTTTGTCTTATCATGTCTCTTGTTCGCCTACTTTAAAAAAAGCGTCCTGCCAACTTCTGCAGAACACATCTAAAAAAGAAAGATCTCACATGCCCCCTCGCACCTTACCCGGAACAACACGCCTCAAACAAGAAGGCGACTTTGCTGCCCAAATGGTCGCAGGCATCAACTGTTATCTCACCAAGGAAACGGAAAATGCGCGACAAAACCGAAATACAAACACGTCACCTGACGAACAACGCCAACACCTCTCAACCATACTCGGCCTCTATGACAAACGAGAAAAGGGCGAAATCCAAATTGTCACGCCTCTCAGCGGCCCACACGAAATTGCCACAGGACCAAACTACCGTATCTTTGAAGTACGCTGGCCCGTGCTCAAAGGCGTAGATGGTGAAGGACTGCTTCTTGTCCCCAATAGTCCCCCAGTCGCCAACATCATCGCCCTACCCGACTGTGACATGTCACCCGAACAATTTGCAGGTCTCAAATCCGGTCTACCCGAAGCCGCACAAACAGCCCGTCGCTTAGTCGAGAGTGGCTGTCGCGTACTCATCCCTTTATTAATAGACCGCAAATGTACCCACTCCGGTCACCCCGACATTGTCATGACCAACCAACCCCACCGTGAATTCATCTATCGCGCAGCCTACGAATTGGGTCGCCACATCATCGGTTATGAAATCCAAAAGATCCAAGCCGCCATCGACACTTTCTCTCAAGACACAATCCCCACCGGCCTTTTCGGACACGGTGAAGGTGGCTTGCTTGCCTTTTATACAGCCGCCATTGACACGCGCGTTCAAACCACTGCCGTATCGGGTTATTTTCAACCCCGCGAAAATCTCTTTAATGAACCCATCTACCGAAACCTCCATGGTCTACTCAAAGAATTTGGCGACGCCGAAATCGCCACCCTTATCGCCCCACGCAAACTGATTGTCGAAATTGCCGATCATCCCGAAGTTACTGGCCCACCTGAACCCAAAAATATCAAAGCGGCCGCCGCACCAGGTTGTCTCACCACACCCTCTCTTGAAAATGTCGAAGCCGAGTTCAATCGCGCATGTAGCCTCATAGAAAATTCAGCCAATACATGTTTCCTAACACACAGCCCAAATGGTGACTCAGGCGCAGACACAACTTTAGAACAGTTCCTCAATGGCCTCAACACATCATTCCAAAATACACCCTCATCAGAACCACCCAACTTTGTCCGAGAAGACACAGACCCAAACATCCGTTTCAAACGCCAATTTGACCAACTCGTCGATCACACCCAAGATGCCCTACGCGAAGCCGAATTCCGCCGCGCCGAATACTGGGCAGAAGCGCGAGACCCCGACCTCACCATCTACCCCAAAGTGGCCGACACGTACCGCAAACGCCTTTGGGATGTCATTGGTCCGTTATCAGACATCACGCTTCCTCCAAACGCACGCACCCGTCTGCTCTATGACGAACCCAAACTCACCGCTTACGAAGTCGTACTCGACGTCTACGACGATGTCTTTGCCTACGGCATCTTACTCATACCCAAACGGATTCGCAAAGGCACCCAGCGTCCCGTTGTCGTCTGCCAACACGGTTTAGAAGGCCGTTCCCAGTCCATCATAAATCCCGATGGTCCAAAAATTCCCTATCGCAACTATGCTTATGACTTGGCCAAAGAAGGATTCATCACTTACGCCCCACAAAACCCCTACATTGGCGAAGACGATTTTCGCGTGCTTCAACGCAAAGCCAACCCCCTCAAACTCTCACTCTTCTCCTTCATTGTTCGCCAGCACGAACAAACGCTTAAATGGCTTTCGTCTTTGCCTTTTGTCGATCCAGACCGCATCGGCTTTTACGGCATCAGTTACGGTGGCAAAACCGCCATGCGTGTACCTGCGCTTGTAGACCAATATTGCCTCTCCATCTGCTCAGCAGACTATAACGAATGGATCTGGAAAAACGCTTCCACCCGACACAAACACAGCTACATTTTTTCCAAAGAATACGAAATCTTCGAGTTCAACCTCGGCAACACCTTTAACTACGCCGAAATGAGCTGGCTCATTTGCCCACGCCCCTTTATGGTCGAACGCGGCCACCACGACGGCGTGGCCCCAGACGAATGGGTCGCCTACGAATATGCCAAAACCTATCGTCACTATGCCCTACTCGGCCATGCCGATAAAACCGAAATTGAATACTTCAACGGCCCACACACCATCAACGGTCAAGGCACCTTCGCGTTCTTACGCAAACACCTTAACAAAAAATAGGCAAATCAACAGGCATCATTCGCGATCAACGTTGCCGATAATTCATGAAACACCATCCATGGTGAACCCCTATAACATCCATCATCATTTTTTGTTGTACACAAAGAAGCCCTTACCAAACGATTGGTGAGGGCTTTTCCATATTTGCAATTAAATCAGGTGACACCAAACCCATTCTGCCCTATCATATGCAAAGTCCAAACGTGCCTTAAACACCCCATTCTGAAATCAAACATGCCAACAGAAACACCAAGCCCTCCCAAAACCTTCGGCTTCATGCGCGGCAATGTGCTTGTACTCTCCATATCAGGCGCACTCGGCATGTTCAGTCGCGGCATGGCCTTTCCTTTCACCCCCCTGTTCATCCTCTCACTCGGCGGAGAACCTACCGACATCGGTTGGGTCTTTGCCCTAGGTCCATTGGGTGGCCTTTTGGTCTTTCCCATTGCCGGATACCTCGCTGATCACACAAGCCGCGCCAAGCTCATCGCCTTCACAGACTATTTCTCTGCTATGGCCATCTTGTTCTACATCTTTGCCCAAAGCTGGCATTGGATCGCTGTTGCCCGATTGTTGCAAGGTTTTGCCGTACTGAAAAACCCCGCCTCATCTGCCATCATTGCCGATTCACTCCCGCCCAACAACCGAGGCCGCGGCATGGCCACTATGATGACCTTTTCGGGCGCACTAGCCATTTTTGCACCCTATGTTGCCGGTGAACTACTCAATTATTATGGCATCGACTTCGGGGTACGCATCCTCTATGCCATCATGGCACTGGCTTACATCATTGGCGCAACCATCAACCTCATCTTCATCAAAGAAACAACCGAAACCACACCCATCCAAACCTCTGACCTGTCCCAAAACTTCAAGCAAGCCTATATCGACATTCCAGCTATGCTCAAACGGTTTCCACGAACCCTAAAAGCACTATCCGTTATTGTCATTCTCGGCTTTGTCGCCAATGCCATTTCCAGCCCCTTCTGGGTGGTCTACGCCAAAAATCACATTGGCCTGTCCGCTGCACAATGGGGTTTTGTTTTATCTATCGAAGCCGCGCTTGGCAACCTCGTGCGCATTCCAGCGGGCTTTCTTTCCGACCGTTATGGCCGAACACCATTTATCTTTTTTTCTCTCCTCTTGTGTGGCGCATTCATTCCCCTCTTCATCATTGCCGACACCCTCGCCTACGTCATGCTCATTCGCTGTATCATCGCCATCGCCATGGCCTTCTTCAGCCCCGCCTGTGGTGCCCTCCTTGCCGACAACATTCCCCGCGACATTCGCGGCCGTGTCATGGCCAACATTGGTCGAGGTAGCGTGCGTATTGGCGCTGCATCTGGCGGAACAGGCGGCCCCGGTGTGGGTTTTCTCACCATCCTCCCCATCTTCTTCGCCTCACTCGCAGGTGGTTACCTCTATACTTGGCACACCGCATCGCCCTTCATCATCGTCCTCATCATTACCCTCATCCTAGTTGCCCTCACTTCGGCATTTGTTCGCGATGCAAAACAAGCTGAGATTTAAAGTCTGTTAAAAGGAGAAATTGCCATGAGTGAAGACATCACAATACCCAAATCCAACAGCAATAATTTCATTGGTAAATTTGTTGTGCTCACCCTTTTGAGTTGTCTTGCCGGCTATTTTTTTACCTTAAGAGAAGTTGCTGAATTTGACGAAGGTCAGCAACTTACTTTAGAACAATACACAGCAGAATTTGAGCACCATAAGGCAAAATTGACAAAAAAACCTAAGCCTTTATGGGAATGATGTCAGCGTCCTCTTTGTCTCACCCACCTTACATAACATGCACCTCGCCGCGTCCAAAACCTTCATTGAAACCATTCAACCCGACTTCATCTTTCCCCAACATTTTGGCACCTACGAACCCACCGAGCAAAACAGGTACTGGACGGTAGGATATCCCGACGAATTACAAACATCCTTATTGCCCGATCTCCAAAACAACTTTCACAAGCTCGAACAAGGCCACGTATTCACCATCGACCCCTAAGATCAACATACAATAAACGTACTGTCTAAACTTGCGACATGACCCTTTCTATGATATGCTTTATGAAATCCTGAAATGCGCAGAGCGCGTGGCGCATAGCGTTTCAATCACATCGCTCTGTACCTTGATCTACGCGCCTTGCGATTTAAAACCCGAAAGTTGCATCCAACAATGAATACACAAACAGAACATACAGATTTAGACGCCCTCACATTCGACAACCGTTTCACACATGAATTGCCTGCCGACCCAGAAACAGGCAATCACCGTCGCCAAGTGCGTGATGCCTGTTATTCACGTGTCAATCCAACACCCGTCGCCAATCCCAAACGCGTGGCCTATTCAAAAGAAGTCGCCGAGTTTTTAGATCTCACCCAAGAAACCTGTGAATCTGAACGCTTCACCCAGGTCTTTGCAGGCAACCACATCCTTGAAGACATGGACCCCTTTGCCATGTGTTACGGTGGCCATCAATTCGGCAACTGGGCTGGCCAACTCGGCGACGGACGCGCCATCAACTTGGGCGAAGTTGTCAACAAAAAGGGCGAACACTGGACACTCCAGCTCAAAGGTGCAGGCCCCACACCCTATTCACGCACCGCAGACGGTCTCGCCGTATTACGCTCGTCCGTTCGCGAGTTTTTATGCAGCGAAGCCATGTACCGCCTCGGCGTGCCCACCACCCGTGCACTGAGCCTCGTCACCACAGGTGAACCCGTCATGCGCGACATGCTCTACGACGGCAACCCCAAAAACGAACCCGGTGCTGTCGTTTGTCGTGTGGCCCCCTCTTTCACCCGATTTGGCAACTTCCAAATTTTTGCCGCCCAACAAAAAACCGACCTCCTGAAACAATTGGTCGATTATACCATTCGCACAGATTTCCCACACTTGGGCGAACCATCCAAAGAAGTCTACCTCGCCTGGTTTGGAGAAATTTGTCGCAAAACCGCCCTTATGATTGCCCATTGGATGCGTGTCGGCTTTGTTCACGGCGTCATGAATACCGACAACATGTCCATCTTAAGCCTCACCATCGACTACGGCCCATATGGGTGGCTCGAAGACTTCGACCCCAACTGGACACCCAACACCACAGACGCCCAAGGCCGCCGATATCGTTATGGCCACCAACCTCAAATTGCACATTGGAACCTGGCCCAACTTGCCAATGCCATATTCCCCCTCATTGACGACACAGAAGCCTTACAAGCAGCATTAGATGTCTATCCAAATGCCTACGAGCAACACCACCAAACCATGATGATGGATAAATTGGGCCTCAACACATTCAACCCCGATACAGACAACGACCTCATCACAAATTTGTTTGAGGCCCTGCGTGTCGTTGAAACAGACATGACCCTTTTCTATCGCAACCTCGCCGACGTCGATGCCGAGTCTCAAACCGAAAAAACCAACGACGAGCTTATTGAACCCCTATTAGATGCCTATTACGCACCTGACGAATTAACATCCGAACACAAAACACAAATCAGCACGTGGATACGTAATTACATCCAACGCGTTAAACAAGAAGGAACCTCCAACGACGCCCGCAAAAGCAAAATGAATCAAAGCAATCCCAAATACGTCTTGCGCAATTACCTGGCCCAACTTGCCATAGACAAAGCCGAAGAGGGTGACAACAG
>JABIFK010000319.1 GCA_018650745.1 Candidatus Latescibacterota bacterium
ATCTTGGGGCGCTGCGGTCATCATGGTGAGTGCGCCAGCTTCTGCGCCGGGTTTGCCACCGCTTACGGGTGTGTCGACCACGTGAATATCTTTGCCGAGAACGAGTTGCTCAATTTCCCGTATTTCATATGGGTGAATGGTGGCGGAGACGATGATGGTTGAGCCGGGTTTGAGTCCGGCAAGCAACCCCGTGTCGCCTTGCAGAGCTTGTTTAACTTGTGTGCCACTGAGTACCATGATGAAGACGGCTTCTGAACTTTCACCGACTTCTTTGCATGTTGCTGCCGGTGTACCGCCCAAAGATTGAAGGGTTTCCAATTGTTTTGAACTGAGGTCAAAGCCGGTGAGGTTGAATCCGCTTTTGATCAAGTTTTCGGCCATGCTGATGCCCATGTTGCCCAGGCCTATGAATCCTATGTTTTTCATGTTGTCTCCAAATAAGTGAGTGAATCAACGAATTGACGAATCAACGAATCAGCGCACAGGCGAAGCCTACAACGAGCGTAGCGAGTCATCAACGAATTGGCGAATAAAACGAATGTGGCGCGTTATCAACGATCTTCGCGTTTTAGGTCTAACCAGTCTAATTCTGTTTGCGTGAGTTTTAGGTTGAGCGCTTCAATGTTGGTTTTGCATTCATCGGGGTGATAGACACCAATGAGTGAGAAAATATTTAAGGGTTGGTTGAAGATGAAGGCCAGTGCAATGTGTGGAATGCTGACCCCTTTTTCTTCTGCCAACTCTTGCGCACGGTCTAAGCGTGTGAAGTTTTGCTCATAGGCATATGCTTCGATGCATGAATGAAGTAAGTTGGATTTGTATGCGTCAAATGTGTTGCGTGTAAAACGACCCGACCAAAAACCTTGTGCCATGCTCGACCACGTGAATAAGGCCATTTTTTGTTCGGCATACCAGGCACGGCTGTCTTCGTTTTTTGGGCCACTGATGGTGACACAGTCATCCCAAGGAGTTTTGACTTGCTCGGCCATGGTGTAATTGGGGCTGCTCACGGTAAAAGGTTGTAAGTTGTGTTTATACGCATATTCATTGGCTTTTTGAATGCGGGATATGGCCCAGTTTGATCCACCAAACACGCCAATGCGCCCAGCGGCTTTGTGTTCGTTTAAGACTTCTACAATGGGGCCAACTTCTTGGGTGGGATCATCACGGTGCAAAATGTAGATGTCGATAAAGTTTGTGTGAAAGCGCGCCAGTGAATCGTGGAGTTCTGAGGTGATGTCAAAAGGGGTGACGCGTTTGCGATCGCCACTGTGATGCGCCCCTTTGGTGAGGATCACCACTTTGTCGCGTATGCCACGCGATTCTATCCATTGGCCGACCATGCTTTCACTCTTGCCATGGCCATAGACATGGGCGCTGTCAAAGGCATTCACCCCGAGTTCAAAAACGCCGTCGAGCAACGATTCTTCGGCTTGTTCTTGTTCACTTGTACCTTGCAATATGCGTGAAATGGGTTTATCTACCCCTTCAATATGTCCATAGACCATTGGCATTGTGTGTGTCCTGTTAGAAGTGTATTATTTTGGAATTGGAATAATTATATTTTTTTTGGATTAATTGTCAAGAAATAATGCCTTCAAATGGTATAATTAGTTCGTTTGACAAAAAATTAAAGGTATTTTATAATGATGACATCGTTTTACATCTCAGATATGGAGGAATAGGATGCGTTATCGTGTGGGTTTGATTGGCACAGGTGGTATTGCGCGGGCACATGGAAAGGCTTGTCAGCAGGTTGATCGGGCGGAGCTGGTTGCTGTTTGCGATATATCGAAAGATGCCCTGGCAAATTTTGGTGATCAATTTGGTGTTGAGGCGCAGTATCTCAATTTGGATGACATGCTGGCGCGTGAGAATTTGGATATTGTCGTGATTTGTAATTGGGGTGCTTATCATGCCGAAACGGGCATTCAGGCGGCACGCTCGGGGCAGGTGAAGGCCGTTTTGTGCGAGAAGCCTTTTACGATCAACGCTGCTGAAGCTGAGGCATTTGCACAGGCCGGAAAAGAAAGCGGTGTGCTGGTGGCCGAGGCATTTAAGTTTCGATATCACCCGATGCATATCAAGGCCAAGGAATTGGTTGCTTCGGGTGCTGTGGGTGAATTGTTGCAGGTGCGTAGTACATTTGGCACATGTGTGCCTTCAGAAAAACGAAGACCTGAGAACAATTGGCGTTGGAATAAAGAACAAGGTGGGGGCAGTATTTTTGATTTGGCGTGTTATAATATTCACCATGCACGGTTCATATTTGGTGCTGAACCCGAGTGTATTTTTGCAGTCAAACTTCCGGGCGTTGAAGTGGATGATGCTTCTTCTATTGTGATGGTTTTTGGCGGTGGACGCACGGCGCAAATATCTGTGTCGTTTAATGCTTGGCAATCGCAATATGCCGAAATAATTGGTGATCAAGGTATGTTACGTATGGATAAAGCATGGAATAATGAGGATCAGGCGGTCGCCATTGAACAAGAAACCCGCGATGGCAAAGAGGTCATTGAATTTGAGTCGGTATTTCAATTTGCGTTGCAATTGGAACATTTATGCGAGTGTTTGGAAACGGGGGCACCGCATCGTATTCCACCAGAAGATAGTATTGCGCAGATGCGGGTGATTGATGCGATTTATGAATCGATGGCGACGGGACAATCGGTTGAACTGGCGGGAGGTGCAAAATGAAGCGCGTTGCAATTATTGGTCATACTGGACGGGGTGGTTATGGGCATTATTTGGATCGGGCATTTACGGGTGTTGAAGGCGCCGAGGTTGTGGCATTGGCAGATCCTGGTGATGAAGGGCGCGAAGGTGCTATGGCACGTTCTGGTGCGGCAAAGGGATATGCCGATTATGTGGAGATGCTGAAACTTGAGTCGCCCGATATTGCGGTGGTCGCATCGCGTGAGATTGGGGATCACTTGGATTTGGTACTAAATTGTGCGGATGCTGGCGTAGATATTTATATGGAGAAACCTGTCGCTGCTTCTGTGGCTGAGGTTGATCAGATGATTGCTGCGTGTGAGACGTCGGGCTCAATGGTGGTGGTGGGACATCCGTGGCGCGGACATCCACCTATTCAGAAGGTGGCGATTCCGTTGATTCAGTCGGGTAAGATTGGTGCGCCCCGATTGGCGCGCATTTATGGGATGGGGGGGCAGCATGGGGGCGATCAGTTGTTTTTGGATTTGTATCCGCACTTTTTTGATTTTGTTTGCCAACTGTGGGGCAGCCCTTTGTGGTGCCATGCGCATTTGACTCAGGACGGCCGCAGTGCATTACCAGCTGATGTGAAAGAGGGTGTGGAAGGGATGGGGTTGGTGGCCGGAGATGGCATTAAAGCGTATTATGAATTTCCGGGCGGTGTGGCGGTCGATTTTGAATCTTATCGGGGTGATGGCAAAGAGATTCCTTATCGTATTGATGTTCATGGTACCGAGGGCACGATTTCACTGCCTGGGCCTATGTCGAATCAGCCCGATATTTATTATCATCCGTTGGTAAATCCTGGGCTTTTTGGCGATGATCGATGGGAAGTGATTCCTTCGGAACCGCCGCCCGATAGTGAAAAATGGGTGAAGGCGCATCAGCGCATGGCCCGTTCGATGATTGATGTGCTTGAAGGACGTGAACCCGAGTGGGCATTGGTAGACCTTAAACACTCCCGTTCGCTTTTAGAAATGGCAATGATGGCCCATGCATCTCACAAGGCGGGTACACGCGTGTCGTTGCCCTTAGAGAATACAAACAATCCATTTGACGATTGGAAGTAGCGTGGGTGTATATGATATTCAAACGTTGTTGAAAAATAAAACCACCGCTCAGGTGCTCAAGGCGTTGCATCTCAATACCCGTCTTTCACGTGTGGCCATTGCACGGTTGATCAATGCGTCGCCTTCCACGATTTCGGCTATTGTTGAGAAACTGGAAAAACAAGGGATCGTTTATCCGGCAGATACAGAAGATGTCACTGTGGGTGCGGGACGCAAACCTGTGCTGATGGAGATAGACCCCGATGCGTTTTATTTGATTGGAATTGATGTTGGGATTGATGGTGTGGCTGTATTGATGACCAATAGCAAGGGCGAGGTGATTGCGCGAGAAACGACGACGACGGATCTTAAAACGGATCCTCCGATTATTTTACAAGATGTGATTCGGTTGACAAATGATGTTATTGAACGAAGCGCTGTGGATCGTAAAAAGGTGTTGGGCATTGGCATCAGTTTTTTGGGGTTGATCGACAAGAAGCGTGGTGTGGCTGTGTATTCATCTACCTTGCCCAGTTGGGAAGGGATTGCATTTGTAAAGCTGTTTGAAGATGCTTTTCAATTGCCAACCTTTTTAGAGAATAATGCCAATGCGATGACTTTGGGTGAGGCGCGTTTTGGTGTTGCAATGGCAAAGGATCATATCTTTGGTGTGCATATTTCACGTGGGTTAGGTGGGGGCATTCTGGTGAACCGGGAGTTGTATACCGGGCATTTTGCTACTGCGGGTGAATTTGGGCATATGGTGATCAATCCTAATGGTGCAGTATGTACGTGTGGTATGCGAGGATGTTTGAATACCATTGCGAGTGAGTCGGCAATTGAAGGCAATGGGGTGCGGATGATGCGATCTGATTCGGCGCGGTTGCTAAAACAAAAGATGGCGGGCGCACAACGCGATGTATTGGTGAGCGATATTGTGGCGGTAGCGGGGGAGGGATGCCATGTTTGTGCTGAGTTGCTCAATGATGCAGCCGATGCCATTACGATTGGTTTGGTGAATGTGACAAATTTATTAAGCCCCGAAATGATCGTATTTAGTAGGAGTGCGTTAACGCTTTATTCCCCTTTTATGACACGTATTAAAACCCAATTGCAAGAGAAGATTTATTCGCAAAAAATCTCGTGTCCAGAGATAGAGGTTGGTACACTGGGTGAAAATGCTTTGGGTATTGGAGCGGCAACACTTGTGATAGACAATATGTTGATGCGGGCTTAAACGAATGATTTGGTCGAGCCAAGCGTTGTTTAAGGCAGTTTTTAAATCGCTTGTTTTGGAAATGTATTATGCATAATTTGTGGTTGCTTCATATCACTTGAAAATATAGATGTTTATAAATTAAGGATTGTTGTTACCCAAAAGGAGCATCCATGTCTGACAAAATTCGCGTAGCCATTGGCGGTCAAGGTCGCAGTGGTTACAATATCCATTCAAAACGTCTTATGCAAGATACCGATAGATTTACGATCGCGTCTGTGGCCGATCAGCTTCCCGAGCGCCGTGAAGATGCAGAGGTTGAGTTGAAAGCAGAGAAGGTTTATAGCGATTGGCGCCCGATGCTCGAAGAAGGTGGATTTGATCTTTTTGTTAATTCATTACCCTCGCCTCTACACGTTGATGCCAGTATTGCAGCTTTAAATGCAGGTTGTCACGTAATTTGTGAAAAACCCAATGCGCGTACAGTTGCCGATTTTGATCGCATTACCGAAGCTGCCGAAAAAAATGATCGCTTGTTTTTTCCGTTTCAGAACAATCGGTTGCAGCCTTTTTTTGATAAGATCCAAGAGGTACTGGCATCGGGCGTATTAGGGGATATTGTTCATATTCGTTCGGCGTGGAGTGGGTTTCGGCGACGGTGGGATTGGCAGACACGGCAAGACCTGTGGGGTGGGAGCCTGTTGAATACAGGGCCCCATGCGGTTGATCAAGCACTTTGTTTGTTTGGGTGGGAAAATACACCTGAGGTTTTCTGTCGTATGGATTGTCGCAACCCGTTTGAGGGCGATGCCGAAAATCATATTACAATGACACTGTGGGATCCTGAACGAAAAGCACCTCAGATCGATATTGATATCAGCTCGATGTATACCTATTCAGACCCATTTACCTATAATATTAGTGGTACCAATGGTGGGTTGATTGGTGGCCCTCGAGAGCTTAAGTGGAAATATTTTGACCCCGATACGGCACCCAAACACGATATGTGGTTGTGGTCGATTGATCGTAAGTATCCACGTGAAGAACTCAAATATACAGAAGAGTCGTGGACGCTTGGTGAGCCAACATCTGCATCTGTGGGGTATACCCTTGAGTCGATGCCCAGTGGACCCGAACGCTTTTATAACAATGTGTATGATGTGCTTGCCAATGGCGCAGAACGGTTGATTAAACCTGAGCAAACACGCAAACAGATTGCGGTGATGGAAGAAGCACATCGCCAGAATCCGTTGCCTAAAAAACCGCAAAGTTTAGAGTTTAAGTTGTAGTCGGACAGGGTCTCCTGCCCAGCAACAGATTAATCAATTGAGTTCGGGCAGGCCTTGTGCCTGCCCTTTTTTATTGGGATTGATGCAGATTTTGGAAAATTAATCTGCTTGACGTACCTCACCTCATTCTGGTATACTCATGTGCGCAAATTTAGGCTTAATTTGCGCATTTTTGTTCTTTATGATCTCGAAACTATGTCCCTAAAAACTTGGCAATTTAGCCACACATTCGTAGGAAGACACGATGGCATCGAAGATTATTTATACCGAGACAGATGAAGCTCCCGCATTGGCAACGTATTCGTTTTTGCCCATTGTGCAGACATTTACAGAAGCAGCGGGCATTGGGGTTGAAACAAAGGATATTTCGTTGGCTGGAAGAATTATTGCCAATTTCCCAGAAAATTTGACCGACGACCAAAAGCAATCGGATGCATTGACAGAGTTGGGTGAATTGGCGAAGACACCGGAAGCCAATATCATTAAGTTGCCCAATATCAGCGCGTCGATTCCTCAGTTGGTAGCTGCCATTAAAGAACTCCAGGCACAGGGTTATGATATTCCCGATTATCCAGGAGAGGCCAATACGGATGCTGAGAAGGCAATTAGAGATCGGTATGCTAAGGTTTTGGGTAGTGCTGTGAATCCAGTCTTGCGAGAAGGCAATTCGGATCGTCGGGTGGCTGCTGCGGTGAAAGAATATGCCAAGGACAACCCGCATACGATGGGTGATTGGTCATCAGATTCTAAGTCGCATGTGGTGCATATGGATGGCGGTGACTTTTTTGGTAGTGAACAGTCTGCTGTGATTGGTGAAGCGGGCAATGTTAAAATTGAGCTTGTAGGTCAAGATGGTAATACCACAGTTTTAAAAGAACAGACGGCTGTTGAAGCAGGTGAAGTGATTGATGCGGGGGTGATGAGTTGCAAGGCTTTACGTGCTTTTTATGAAGCGCAGATTGAAGATGCAAAAAATCAGGGTGTGTTGTTTTCGCTGCATTTGAAAGCAACGATGATGAAGGTTTCAGATCCGATTATTTTTGGACATGCGGTTCGGGCATTTTTTAAAGATGTGTTGGAAAAACATGCGGCTGCGTTTGATGCACTTGGTGTGAATTTGAATAATGGTTGGGGTGACGTTGAGGCAAAGGTCAAAACATTGCCGGAAGCGCAACAGGCTGAGATTGAAGCCGATATTAAAGCGTGTTATGAAAGCCGCCCGAAGATGGCGATGGTGAATTCTGATCGGGGCATTACCAATTTACACGTGCCAAGTGATGTGATTATTGATGCGTCAATGCCAGCTGCCATTCGTGAGTCGGGCAAGATGTGGGGTCCCGATGGTGAGCTTTGTGATACGAAGTATGCAATTCCCGATCGGTGTTATGCGGGGATTTATCAGGCGACGATTGATTTTTGTAGGGAAAATGGGGCTTTTGATGTGACGACGATGGGCAATGTGTCGAATGTGGGTTTGATGGCACAAAAGGCCGAGGAGTATGGATCCCATGATAAGACGTTTGAAATGGCTGCTGCTGGCACGGTGCGTGTGGTGGGTGGCTCTGGACAAACGTTGCTTGAACATGCTGTTGAGGTGGGTGATATTTGGCGGATGTGTCAGACTAAGGACATAGCGATTCAAGATTGGGTGAAGTTGGCGGTGTCACGTGCGCGTGCGACGGGTTCGACGACTGTTTTTTGGTTGAACAAAGATCGGGCACATGATGTGAATTTAATTGAGAAGGCCAATACGTATTTGAAAGATCATGATACGGATGGTTTGGATCTTCAGATTTTGTCGCCTGTGGATGCGACGCGGTTGTCATTACAACGGGCAAGTGATGGCAAAGATACGATTTCGGTGACGGGCAATGTGTTGCGCGATTATTTGACGGATTTGTTTCCAATTTTGGAATTGGGTACGAGCGCCAAGATGCTTTCGATTGTGCCCTTGTTGGCTGGTGGTGGGCTTTTTGAGACGGGTGCGGGTGGGTCGGCGCCGAAGCATGTGCAGCAGTTGGTTGAAGAAGGGCATTTGCGATGGGATTCTTTGGGTGAGTTTTTGGCGTTGGCAGTGTCGATAGAAGATTTGGGGTATAAGACCAAGAATGATACGGCGTTGCTTTTGGCTGAAGCCTTGAATGAGGCCAATACAAAATATTTGTCGGCGAACAAATCGCCTTCGCGTAAGGTGAATGAGTTGGATAACCGAGGCAGTCATTTTTATTTGGCGTTGTATTGGGCGCAGGCTGTGGCGGGACAGGATAAGAATGCCGCGTTGAAAGAGAAGTTTGGGAAATTGGCGCAGGCGTTGGAAGAGAATGAAGCAAAGATTAATGAAGAACTTTTGGCGGCGCAAGGTCAGCCTGTGGATATTGGGGGGTATTATCGGCCCAATGCAGAGAAGGTGACGGCGGCGATGCGGCCGAGTGCGACGTTGAATGGGATTTTGGAGGCGTGTTAGGACGTTTAGAAAAATAAAATGTGAGGCTTGATCAACTCCATTTTATATGGGAGCGTGTTCCTTTTTGGAATGCGCTCTTTTTTTTGGATGGTGTTTATAAGTAAAAAAACAATTTTATAATTGTATTGCCTTCGGTGACCCATTTTTTTCAACAGCTAAAAAAGTAGGCAAAAAAGCTGCCACTGCGTGGGGCTTTTAATGGGCTTCAGTGTTTATACCTAGCAGAAACCACCCTTACCAGCCCGCGCAGTTCCCACCCTTCCACGTATTCCATACGCCCTGCCACACACACCTAACCCACCACACCAACTGCACAATGGCCCACACCACCAGGGAGATGTATTTGGGTTTTGAGGCCGTAGCAAAGTCTATGTTAAGAGATGATGGCTTGGCTTACGAGTGTTTTGAATTCGCTTCGAATGGGATAATGACTCGCAGGCATAAATTGGGTGAGGAGTAGGCCAATGAGTTCTTCTTTTGGGTCAATCCAAAATGCTGTGGTGGCTGCGCCGCCCCAGCGGTATTCACCGACACTGCCTAAATTTTCGGATTGGGCCACGTCGGTTAAGACGGCAACACCTAATCCGAATCCATGTCCTGAAATTTGTGAGGCTCCCAATTGCAAGGGCAGGTGATGGGGCAAGAGGTGGTTTGTGGTCATGATTTCGACGGTTTTTTTGCTGAGCAGTTGGGTGTCTTGCCACGCGCCATTGTTGAGCAAGAGGTGAGTGAATTGTAAGTAGTCTGATGCGGTTGATATGAGACCGCCACCGCCGGAATGGAATTGGGGTGGTTGTGAGAATTCACCTGTGGTGGGATCGTCAATGACCTGGATGCCGTTTTTTGACAGGCCGTAATTTGTGGCGAATCGATGGTGTTTGTTTTCTGGTGCGTAGAAGTCGGTGTCGGTCATGCCCAAAGGATCAAAGATGCGTTCTTTGAAGAAGGTACGCAAAGGGGTGCCTGAAATCACTTCAACCAAATATCCCAATACATCGGTTGAGACGCTGTAGCGCCAGGCGATGCCGGGGTGTGTGACAAGGGGGAGTTGGGCGAGTTCTGGAATCATGTCTTTGAGGGGGCGATCTTTTCGGAGGGGGTCGAGCTGACCATACATGTCATCAACGGGTGAGTTTTCATATAACCAAGGGCCATAGGTGAGGCCAGAGGTGTGGGTCATGAGGTCGCGAATGGTGATGGGGCGATCTGGGTCGGCGGGTTTGGCATTGGGCAGGGTGAATACTTTGGTGTTTTCAAACTCGGGAATGAATTTTGATATGGGGTCGTTGAGTTGGAAGTGGCCTTCTTCATAGAGCATGAGTGCGGCAACGGTGGTGATGGGTTTGGTCATGGAATAGATGCGGAACAAGGTGTCGTACTGCATCGGTGTTTCGAGATCCATTGTGCCAGTGCAGGTAAGGTGTGCGAGTTTGCTTTTTCGACAGATGACGGTGATTGTGCCTGCCAATTTATTTTGATCTACATAGGATTGCATGTGTGTGTTGAGGCGTTCCAAACGTGTGGATGAAATGCCAACGTCTTCTGGCGTCACTGTGGGCAGGTTTGGAATTTCGGTCATAGGTAGCCTCTTATTCAGTCCAGGTTGAAAAGTTTTTCGTATAAGCAAACTTCAAAAGGATTTTTTTATGCTTGTTATTTCCGAATGCTTGCATCGGAAATCCAGTTTTACGCAATGGGTTCCCAATAGAACCACTCGGAAACGACAACCGAAGCCTCAATAAATGTATTTAAGGAATCAATAAATTTCGTATTTAGATGTTTTCAAGGGATGTGATTCCAGCACTCTTTTCATATAGGCTTATTAAGCATATCGCTGTGGATTCATTTCGAGTTCCTGCAAAAAGTCATCAACCATATGTTCAAGGTTGTATTGGGGGTGCCAGTTCCATTCTTTGCGGGCATTGTTATCGTTGACAGGACGTGCCAGTTCATCGAGGATTTTTTGTTTTTCTGGGTCGGGATCAAAAGTGATTTGTGCGGTGGGTATTTTTTGACGCACGACATCTGCGAGTTCGCCAGCAGTGGGAATTGGAGAGACGCCAGAGAGCACATAGGCGGTGCGTTGGAGATTTTCGAGTGGGGTATTGGCCAGTTGTATCATGGCGTGTGCGGCGTCTTTGTAATAGATGATGGCGTGGGGTGTTTCGGGTTTTGTCCAGATGGTGAAAGGGTGCCCTTTTGCACTGTGCTCTATTGCCCACGCATTGTATTGGGCTATGCCAGGTGTTTTGACGCCTGGACCGACGACGCCGGGATAACGAATGCCTCTAAAATCGATGCCGTATTTCTTTTTAAAAAAGAGACCCATGTTTTCGGAGAAGACTTTGGTTGCGCCATAAAAGAGCTGGGGGCGTTGCAGGGTGTTGTCGTTGATTTCACTTTCTTCAATGTCGATGCCGTAGGTGGCAACGGTGCTTGAGAACATGACTTGGGGGACGTCGAATAAACGTGCGGCTTCGAGGATGTGGAAGGTGCCCATTGCATTGGCACTCAAGGATGCAGAAGGTTCGGCGTCGGATGGTACAGAGAGCATACCGCCCAGATGGTAGATGACATCTGGGCGTGTTTTTTTGACGGTGTTCATGACTTGGCTGAAGTTGCCCAAGTCGCCGCGTATGAATGTGACTTGATCAATGATGTCATCTAAGTTTTGGGTATTGGGATTGATGTCGAAGACGGTGAGGTTTTGTTGGCCTTGTTCTAAGAGCAGACGAACGATTTGTGCACCGACAAACCCTGTGCCACCGGTGATGAGTGTCGACATGGATGTTCCTTAATCTCTGGGTTTGAGATGCAAGATTTCGCGGGCCTCGTCAGGCGTGGCAACGGGGCGTTCGGCTTCGGCGGCAATGCGGGCGATGCGGGCAACGAGTTGTTCGTTGGTGGCGAGTTCGCCTTTGCGGTAGTAGATGTTGTCTTCTAAACCCACACGGACATGGCCACCCATGGGGATGGCCATGATGGCTATGGGCAGTTGGTGTCGGCCAATGGCAGCAACGGTCCAACTGGCGTCTTTGGGAATAGCTTCGCTGAGGTAGAGGAGGATTTTTGGGTTGGCGGGTTGAGAACCTTTGCTGCCCAAAACAAAG
>JABIFK010000608.1 GCA_018650745.1 Candidatus Latescibacterota bacterium
ATCTCGGCAAACAAGCCCTCACCGTTATCATAACCACCGATACCGACTGGAACACCTCGCGCTTTACCATTGACGACGCAGAAGATGTAGAAGATCACAAAGCGTCTCTTTTTGAAGTGCGCTCATTGTTAGAGCCAGAAGAAATTCAAATTGACCAACTCACACGTGACCAAAAGCAAGTCGACGCACGTCCCAAACACGATTGCCACGTCTTGGTCGAAAACGACAACAAGCGGATCTATATCCGTCGCGGTCTCAATCAGAATAATGGTGCCGCTCAAAACGACGGTTTCATTCTTCGCAAAGACGGCACCATCGATGCACCCATAGACTGGGAGTACGACGTCATCACCAAAATTGTCGCACGCCCCATTGACGACAGCACACTGTTCATCCGTGGCGGTATTTTTACCACCTTCGCCAACTGCATGAAACAAGAAGTCGGTTACAACTATTGGTCCAGAAACATCGTCATCTCACGCTCAAACACAGAGGTCGACGGCCTCACGCACTACGTCGTTGGCGAAACCGCCGTTGGTCATCCTTACACGGGTTTTATCAGTGTCCGTCAATGTGCCGATATCACATTGCGCAACTGCTTTGCTACGGGTCACAAAATGTATTCCACCATCGGTGCAGCCGGCAAACCCGTCAACATGGGCAGCTACGACTACAACGCAAACAACGTGGTCAACTTCACCATGATCGGTTGCCGAATGAACCACATCACAGACCGCACCCACTGGGGCGTCATCGGGTCAAACTTCTGCAAAAACATCTTACTCGAAGACTGCACCCTCTCCAGAATGGACACCCACATGGGCGTCGCTGGAAGCTATGTGATTCGGCGTTGTGAACTGGGGCACATGGGCCTCAATGCCATTGGTCGTGGCAAACTCCTCCTCGAAGACTCTACCTTATATGGCAGAACACTGGTCAGTTTTCGCAACGACTACGGCAGCACCTGGCAAGGCAACCTGAACATCAAAAACTGCCGTTGGATTCCCGCCTGCGGCGACACCACCTGGCCACACATGATCAACACAAGCAATGACGGCATGCACGACTTTGGTTACCCTTGCTCAATGCCCACAGAAGTCATTATCGACGGCTTGTTTGTTGACGATTCCAATCACCCCGACGATTACCAAGGCATGTATTTCTTCACCGATCCAGACGGTGGGGCCGAAGACCTAACAGAAGAACGCCCCTTTCCATACAAACCATGCCAGAAAGTCACGGTTAAAGGGCTTACAACAGCCAGTGGCAAAAAGCCACACGTGTCACCCAATGAAAACATCAACGCCAACACAGTGGTAATTGAAGAGAACTGATCCGTAGAAACTCAAATGGTGATCCAAACGGTCATCGATCCCGTTTGGATCACCAACCCATAAACCAACAGACAAGCGAGTTGAAATGCCTCCCGACGAAAAAATGGATGTCCCCTTTCCAGCACTGACCCCAAGTCAACGCCTGCACCTAGACATTTACGGCTATGTCGTCATCGAAAACACGCTAACATCTGATGAATGCGGTACCCTTATTGAAGCCTTGCAAAAGCTCAAACACGATATCATCGCTGCCGGTAGACCAACATCCAAAGATCACGATCAGTCAACCAAGGTACGAGGTGCCGGCCTCGCTCACAACAAACCGACCCACCACGATTTCATGCGCGACATCGAACAAGCAGACCCACTCTTTGCGGCATACATCACACATCCACGAATGGTGGGTATGGCAGCGGAAATCATCGGCGGCGAAGTGCGAATGGTAGAATCCAACGCCCACATCAACACACGTTCACCCGATTGGGAATCTCAAGATCCCACAACCCACAAATTCGGTTTTCACCGAGGCACCGACGTGCCCTTTGGCAGCCACACACGACACGGCCTCTACCACAGCAACTTCGTCAAAACGCTCACCAACCTAACAGACCTGGATCCTGACGATGGCGGCACCGTCGTCATCGCCGGCAGTCACAAAATCGATTTGCCACCCAAACAACTCATAGAATGCGCCTATCAAGACCGTTCACTCATTCACCAAGTCATCGCACCCGCAGGTTCTACATTGCTTTTTGCAGAACCGCTCATTCACGCCACGGGGCATCTTACAAGTGAACGCGAGCGTGTCATTATCATCACCGGATATGGCCCAGCTCAATTTCCATATTGGGGTGATGGGGAACTAACCGATGAATTCAAAGCACAGATCCCACCCAACCAACATCTGTTATTCCACGGTCGCCAAAACTGGAACCGACGCGTCAAAGAACGCGAAGACCTTATGACCCCAGTCGATCCACGCCCCTTCGAATTAGGAACTTGGAATCAGAGAGACTGAGATCTTATTTAGTCCCAGGAATCCAACTCCGAAATGAATGAATCAAGTATTGGATCTACACTGAAAAATCGTCAGACGAACTTAGTGACGTGAGATATTCGAAACGTAAACCAACATGATCATCTATAGGAGCCCTAAAATGAGTGACGAACAAATCCTCTTCCAAGAAAATTTCGCCGATACCCTCGACACCAACTGGTCTTGGTTGCGCGAACAAACCAACGACTGGCGCATCCAAAACAACGGCTTAGAAATTTGCGTTCGGCCCGGTGTCAAAGATACTGTGCAAAACGCCCTCTTAAGACCTGGTCCAAACCGCAACGAAGGCCCCCATGCCATCGAAGTCACCATTACTAACCACACCGCCCCCACTCAGCAATACGAACAAGCAGGCATCACGCTCTATCACAATGGCGAACCCATCTTCAAAGAAGTCAAAGAACTCATCGACGGCGACCTCTACATCATCCCAGGCAAAAAACCAATGCCAACACAATCCGTTCGCTTACGCCTCATCGTTACCGCCACCACTTGGCAAGCCCAATTTTGCCCAGAAGGCGAAACCGAATACCAAACCGCCGCCGAAGGCGAACTGCCGCCTCCCGGCAATGATCAAGTCAGCCTCCAATGTTACAACGGCCCCGAAGAAGGCGATCACTGGATACGATTCTCCGATTTCTGCATCAAACGCATTTAACCAAAAAACATCCTAAAACAAGGTCTTTATGTCCCTTCCGCGCATCGTCTTAGTAGAACCCAACGGCCCCCTCAATGTAGGGTCCGTAGCCAGAGTCATGAAAAATTTCGGCCTACATGAATTGGTTCTCGTCAACCCGCAATGTTCCATCACATCACAACCCGCGCAAAACATGGCATCTCATGCAAAAGACATTTTGGCAAATGCCAAGCAAGTTGCCTCTTTAGAAGAAGCACTCAAAGAATGCTCCAGAGTCGTCGCAACAACAATGCGTATCCGAAAACCCTCTCCCGGATTGGAACCCCCAGAACAAACATTGCCTTGGCTTCTCGAAAGCCCCGAGCCCACCGCAATCTTATTTGGCCCCGAAGACAGCGGACTCAGCAACGAAGATTTACACTGGGCACAACGCTGGTTGTGCATCCCAGCCTCCGCAGAATATCCCACCTTAAACTTGGCACAAACAGTGGCCATCTGTTGTTATGAACTCTTCCAACTTTCTAAAGGCCCCGAACAAAACAACAAAGAGTGGGAGCCCTTAGCAGACGTCACGCAATTCAACGCCTTCTTAGATGATTTCTCAGCACTCTTACTCCGAGCAGGCTTTCTCTACCCACACACAGCAGATGATCGCATGAACAAAATCCGAGGCCTACTTTTCCGCTCCCAACCCTCTAAAAAAGAAGTAGCAACATTGAGAGGCATTGTCTCTCAATTAGAATGGGCATTGGACAACCCCGACAAAACAAACCCACAATAAATTTAGGCACCAGATTGACAGATGTGAATTTCGTGAGTATATCCGTATCTTTCCAGATTACACAGACCCCAACGAAGAAGGCTTCTACCGCCTCAACGATCAAACAAGAAAATCATTTGCCAAAGCCCTAAAAGCAAAACGAGCCTCAAATTAAACGGGTCATTGCCAGCCCAAAGTCCAGCACACCACCAACAATCCCACCACAATCCTCAACCTGCCCGAATCAATGAGCTACCGATCTCATAATAAATTTTTGTTTCTGAGAACAGAAATATAATAGATACACAAAAATCCTTTAGTTAAAGGATTTTTGTGTATCTAAAAACTAAGTGATACAATATTTAACTTTTTTCTAAACATTCCAAATCAGTCATTCAGTCGCCAAATAACCTTTTGATTATCACTCCACATATATTATTATGTTCGCATATGCGATCCCGACGCGATGCAGAGGCCGACGGATCTGGCGGAGATCGATGACTCACGCTATTTCGGGAGGGATGAGCTGCCGGAGGGGATGCGCTTCTCTCGATGGCGCTTACGGAGTGCTCGCCGACGCAAGGGATTCCGGTCTTGTGCGGATGATCGGGATGACGAGTCATCAGCGCGAGATGGCTGCTCGGATCGCGGCGGGTAAGCTGCTTCCGGAGTCTGAACCTGCGGATGGCATCGACCCGTCACGCCCGCTCGATGCCCTGATTCTCCGCTACAACGCCGCGCACCAGCACGGACACTTAACACCCCGCCCCCAGCCCAAGAACCCAGCCACCCAAACCGGCTGTCGCCGGCTTCGCACTCGCTTAACCGTTGCACGCAATTCACCCATCCCATAAGCAAAAACATATAGCACGCAAAAGCAAAAACGTTACAGACAAGTGGCGCAAGAATCCCAATCAACCCCACCTCTCACCCCTCTTACATCTGAAAACCAACGAATCGAACCCCAACGACGGGTAGTGAAGGAATCAACATGACCAAACATCAACTAATGGGACACTGGCCACTTCAAGAGAATGCGAGCGATGTCGCCGGTAAACATCACGGAGTGGCACACCAGGTTACCTTCGTCGACGGTCCGGGCGGGTCAACCACCGCGGCCGCTCAATTCAACGGACCCGACAGTCGAATCGAGGTGCCGGCTGCAAACGACCTGCAGCTTGCGAACAAGGACTTCTCGATTGCGGCCTGGGTGCGGTGCGACACGCCCATGCGCGGCGTGTTCGGAGAGGTATTGTCCAAGTTCGACCCGAACAGTCGCTGCGGATTTAACCTGCAGGTCGCCGGCAGCACGGCTGGTTACAGCGCCATGTCAGACTCCCGTCACATCCACTTCGGCATCGACGATGGATACATCGGGCCGTGGACAGATTGCGGAAAACCGTGGCAGAGCAACTCCCTGGTCTCGGCTCTCGTTGCGTATGAGGGCGAACTCTATGCGAGCATCGCCGATGCGGACGACCCCATGGACGCGGCGCGCGTATTCC
>JABIFK010000133.1 GCA_018650745.1 Candidatus Latescibacterota bacterium
AATAAACAATTGGGGGAAACCTTTCCTAAAATGAGTGTTTTTGTGGGTTATCCCACCAACACAAATAAACCAGATGTATATGCCGTGCCCTGGTTTATTTCCCCCTATAGCTTCGCACTATCGGGCCGTCAGACACATAACAACGGCTTCACGCACCCACCAGAGCCCAACCGCCCACAACCTGCCAAAGAATCACTGGCAGGTCCGTGAAGCCCAACCGTTACACGAAAAGCGACACTGGAATACCCAACACCTGAAAGTCGTGCACAAAAACCACCTCATCCGCAGGAATATGTTTATATCAGGCTTCACTTGACTGTGATTCCTATATGGAGTTACTTTGAGATGCAACAAAAAATAGAAACTATTGTTGAGAATTTTCTCAGCTTATTTATATTTGGTTTAAATAGAGCACGAAACATTATAGATGCGGAGGATTTGATGGTAAAAGATTATAATGTTATTATTGAGAGAGATGCTGAAGGGTTCTATGTCGCTTCGGTACCAAGCCTTCGGGGGTGTCATACGCAAGCCAAATCACTTGATGAACTTATGACAAGAATGACAGAAGCTATTGAACTCTGTTTAGAAGATTTGGATGATAGCTTTGAAGCCCTTGATTTTGTTGGTGTACAGAAGATCACAGTGACATCATGACACGTTTACCTCGACTTACAGGCAAAGAGATCATTGCGGCGTTGAAGAATGCAGGGTTCGAGGTGGTAAGAATAAAAGGTAGTCATCATCGGCTCAAACATGCGGATGGACGAGTGACAACTGTACCCGTTCATGCAGGTGAAACAATAGGTCCAGGTTTGATGTCAAGTATCCTCCGCGACGTCGAATTAACTCGAGATGAATTTTTTTTGCTTTTGTAATTTGGCGTTCAGACTATCCGTGAACCTAACAAAGCAAAGCAGTCACAGACCATTGATCTTCGGCATAAAAAGAGAAACAAATAAAAGCATACATATGGCGTGCACTGTATTCCAGCCCAATGAAAGGCTTCGCCGTGATTCGGGCGTGTCGCCAGCGTGTAACAATGTGCAACCGCCCCCTTCCAAACCACTCACCCCAAACATGGGCGCAAATCGTTTCTCTTTTTGATTGCAAGTTTGCCTATTAACTTATTCACGAAGGTTGCGCCCACGTCGGTTGCACAAACCGTTAGCGGAAATCGCCCCAACGCCACACAGAAAACCTTATTGCCCACAAACCCACAAGACAAGTCGTGTTTACGCAACTGGTAACCGAGGAGAATGTTGCTTGAAAAAAACGATAAGGATCGATGCGACTGAACCAAAGTTATGGCTAGACACCGATATAACATTTTCCCATGTGCCAGTTTGGTTCAACAGCAACACGAGAGGTCTGAAGCTGAGCTTATTGCAGCCCCGTGAAAAAGAAGAAAGAACCTATCCCTGTATTGTTTGGCTTTGTGGAGGCGCGTGGCTTGAAATGAATCGGAACGCCTTCTTGGCCAATTTTTCAAGCTTGGCAAAGCAAGGATTCATCATTGCAGGGATCGAGTACAGAACATCCAATGTAGCGAAGTTCCCTGCTCAACTGGAAGATGTCAAAACCGCAATTAGGTTTTTAAGGGCTAACGCGGAAAATTTCGGCATAGATCCAAGCCTGATCGGGATCATGGGAGAGTCTGCTGGAGGGCATTTGGCATGTCTGTCAGGAACAACCAGCGGCAATGGTTCATTCGACAAAGGCGAGAACTTGACCGAAAGCAGTGACGTTCAGGCAGTTTGTGCCTGGTATCCAGCCGTCGATCTAGAGTTTGAAACGGAAGAAGACGTCTTGGAGAGCTTTGGAGGCATCAGGCCACAGGATCAGCTTCTTGGTAAACGAACCGCAGGTAAGCCTGAAATGGCTCGCCCAGCCAATCCGAAACACTATATTTCCAAAGATTGTCCACCATTTTTGTTGATACACGGTACAGACGATAACCTTGTTCCACCAAACCACAGCGAAGGGCTTTACAATGAGCTGGTTGCAATTGGCAGTTCTGCAGATTTAGTTCTAATTGAAGGAGCGGCTCATGCAACCATTGAGTTTTTCCAGCCTGAAGTCTTGGAAATGATCACGGAATTCTTTCAAGAACATCTTGTGTGAGATCAAAAAACAGACAAGGTTTATAGCGTGGGCTTGATTATCGCCCTGAATGAATACTGAGGGACGCAGAACCACCCCAAAGCGACAACCGATAACAACGTGCAAACCGATCCCTTCCAAACCACCCCTCCCATACATGGGCGCAAGTGATTTTTCTTTTTGACTGCAAGATTACCGATTAACTTTCTCAGGTTGCGCCCACGTCGTTTGCACAAACCGTTATACGCCAACAGCAAACAAAGCAGAATGGGCGAAAAAGAACAATCTTGCTTCTTGCCATGTAATATGATATTGTTTGGGTATGGCTAAACAAAAAATATATTTGGACACAACTGTTCCAAGTGCTTATTACGACTTGCGCACTCCAGAGCGACAAGCTCAGACTATTCAATTTTGGAACGAAACCTTGCCAAAATTCGATGCTTTTGTTTCAGGCCTTGTTTTACGTGAAATCGCTGATACGCCAGATCAAGAGAGGCGAGGACAAATAGCAATGCTTGTGAATAAGGTATCAATATTGGATCTTGATTCAGAAGCAGCCGAACTTGCACAAGAATATATTAATAGGGAAATCTTTCCTGAAAAGTATAAATCAGATGCTATCCATGTTGCCATTGCTGTGATAAATGGAATTGGCTATCTTTGTAGTTGGAACTTCACCCATTTGGTAAAAGTGAATACACGTAGAGAAGTCAATTTGGTTAATGCGCTAAAAGGGTATGGACAGATTGAGATTATTGCACCCCCCGAACTTTAGAGGAAAACACGATGGAACTAACTGAAATAGAAAAGGCGAAGATTTGGGATGATGTGCGAAAGGAATTTCCGAACGATGAAATGATGCAACAGATTCATTTTGTGCGTCAGATACATCATCTCCAAACTAAAGATTTGTCATCTGATGAGCGTATTCGTTTTTTGGGTGGCACAACACAAAAAGCAACGGCGTAAAAGATGGTGATGGTACGCCCTTAAATGACAGCCCTCTATAGCTTCGCGCTAAGAGGGCTGTCGGCGTATAACAAGCCATTGCAGACCCACTCCCCACAACAACCCAAATGGTCGCGACTTATTTATTGGGCTGATTGATAAAATCCTGATCTCTTTTTTTGAAGTGCGCCCACTATCTGCAATGGCAACCGTTATGCACAACTGGCGCAGAGAGACCCAACCACCCAACCCCGAAAAATCGCGCACAAGGAGAGGCTTTGTTTAAAAATAATTGGAATGACTATTATCGTCATCTTGGGGAGCGAAAGCCACGCCCTCTGTTTCTTAATGCTCTTGGTCGGTTCAGTGATCAGCAGGATAACAAACCACGGCAGGCAATTGAACTTGGGTCAGGAGATGGCACAGAGAGCCTTTTTCTTTTAGAGCATGGTTGGCACGTATTCTCTGTAGACCAAGAGCTCGGTGCAATCGCGCGATTGGAAAAGGCTTGTCGCCCAGAATGGCGTGATGTTCTCAAAGTGAAAGTAACTCCTTTCGAGGGCATTTCACTCCCAAAGGCTGAGTTTATTTACGCAGGTTTTAGTCTTCCGTTCTGCACTCCTGCGGTATTTCCTGAATTGTGGACTACCATAGTAGATGCATTGATTCCTAGTGGAAGGTTTGCTGGCCAATTGTTCGGGGAGCGAGATTCTTGGGCTGCAAACCCTGACATGTCATTCCATACAAGGAAGGAAGTAGACGCCCTGCTGGAGCCTCTCGAAGTGGAATCTCTGGAGGTAGATGAAAGGGATGGAAAAGCGTTCAGCGGGCCAAAGCATTGGCACATTCATCATATCATTGCGAGGAAGCCTTGAGGAAAAACAAGATGAATGGTGTGCACTGTATGTTGGCCCCTTGAGAGGTTTCGCCGCGATTGGGGCCGCGCCAGCAATGCATAACACACGGCTCACGCGCCTCACCAGAACCTCCCCCCACAACCTGCCGAAAAGACACCGGCAGGTTCGTGAGCCGTCAACGTTA
>JABIFK010000910.1 GCA_018650745.1 Candidatus Latescibacterota bacterium
ATTGTAGACGCCGTGTGGTCTGCGTGGGGTGCCAATCGGCCTTCTGCGTCTGGTGGCACAGGAAACACGGCGTAGACGCCGCGCACACGTTGCAAACGCTTGAGGGGCTCACCGATAAACAACGATGCCACTTTTCGCATATGGGGGTGGTTGCCGATTTTGTCGAGTAGGAACGGTTCCGTACCGATTCCATAGCGTGAGCGCATCTTCCAACTGCCCCGCCCAAACAACCCGAGCTTTACGGCATCTTCCTCTGTCCACACCCCCTGGGGTGCATCAAACCATGTTTGCACATCGTCGCGCTTGACAATTTCACGGGGCACATTTTCCCATACGTACTCTACGATACGCTCAAACGTTTCTTTCTCGTCCAATAATCCGCGTTTTATGATGAAGCCGTTTTCTTTGAAGAACGCGGCTTCTTCTTCGCTGAGTGTGGGGGTGCCGTTTGTGAATTCGGGGTCGACGAATGCGATGGGATCACGTACGACCACATCTTCGGCAACTCTTGGTGTGGTCGTACGGCTGCCCTCGAAGGGCGGTATCACCAGATTGTAGATATGTTGTATTGCTTCTGTTTGATCCACATCTGCTAATTTAGCGTTCACAGGGTCAAGGTTGATGTCCGCAAAAAGGTGCGCGCCAAGCCGCATACACCCAAACGCACGTTCTACTGGGAAAGGCTGGATTTGAGGATATGTCCACTCGCTTTCTCCTGTCCAATAAGGACGAAGCCAGTCGAATGCACGTCGGAGAGATCGCCCATCAGAAGATTCGTAGTTGACGAGGTCAACATCCCATTGTCGTCCAATTTCGGCAAGTTCTAAGAGGAGTTCCAAATTCATACTGCTATATCCCAGCGCTTTTGTGCGCGCGAGTTCTTTCGGTTGCTCACCATTGGGTTCTATCTGAACGGCGATTCGTCTTTCACCCACGCCTTGCAGGATCATTTGTGCAAGCTCTGGTTGGCCAACAAACAGCGCGTATGTGACAACTTGGACATCGTAGGCATTCGAGTGGTTATTGCCGTGCCGTGCTTCATCAACGCCATATGGATGTGTCAACATCCATGTCAGAAAATCGTGAAACCAAGCTTGTAGGCCTTCGGTATCTTTTTCAGACCACGACGATGAAGCGATGACAAATTGGACAGCTGGAAGAAGGTCCCGCGCAAGTCCAGCGGTTTCAATAAGCCCAATGCCGCGTCCGTCGCAGATGCCTGGGATGGCTTGACCGAACTGGAGGTTTGGGTTCATTTTGGTGTTGGGATCAATGAACCACGTACGTAACAACATTGCGGCATGAGTGGCGTAGTCTTCTCGTTGTGTAAATCTGTAGGCGAGACCCAATATTTTGACACTGGTGATGAGTTTTGCCAATAGGGGGCGGTCGGTTTTTTCAACCTCTGGGTTGCGCTCACCGTCTCGTCGGATATAAGGCCGGCCGTCTGATTTGTCTGGGTCTGACCACCAGTAAGGGCCAACACTCATGTAGTCGTGCTTGTCTCCACTGGTTGGCAAGATGGGTTTGTTTACGATGGTGAGCGGTTCTTGCTTGAGCGCGGCATCGGCTTTTACTATCAGTGCTTCAAGCGCGCGTTCACATGGGTAGTCTGCGTAATCAGATAATAATAACGCGCGCCTGGTATGAATGATATCCGTCGTAAATATAGGCTGTGCGGGTGAAAACGATTTGAGTTGAAGGGCTTCTTCTTCTGGATACACGTGAGGTACTCCTGTGTGCGATGTGATGCCAAATTGTTAGAGACGGGGTTGCAAGCTCTGCGGTTTGGTGGGCAGAGGGTTTTGTTTGTGACATTCTTCCATCACAGCAACTTGCTTGCGCGACTGCTCTGGTTTAATGAGTGGTTCTGCTCCGTTTTGCAGTACGTCAAATACATTGTCGTAGAATCGATCGGCTCCGGCTTTGGTCGACTCGGGTTCGTCTTCAATTGACCACGTTTCTTCAATCCAGTTGAGATCTTCTTTGACATAGGATCGGTCGATTGACCAGAGCCACATGTCGTGCTTGGGTGCGGTTTCTGGATCAAAGTAGCGCCACGTGAGTTTTTTGGTGCCACCGACGAGGCCACCGTGTGTTCCCGAAATAGAATAAGGATCTGGGTTGGTGAAGAGGGTGAGCGAACTGATGTCGATGTCGATCTGTGGGGCGATACGTTCGGGGTCGTAGAGTGTGACCGTAACGTGATTCTCTGCGTCGCCATCGAAGGGGTTTTCGCACGCCATGCGGCAAAAAACTTCGGGTGTTCGATCCCAGCCAAATAGGCACAGGGCTTGGTCAACTGGGTGGGGGCCTGTATTGAGCAGATTGCCGGCGGAAAGATCCTGACGCGTTTGCCAGTCCCAGCGTCGTTTGAAGCCGCTTGAGCTGGATCTGATGTGAACGATCTTACCCAGCACACCCGATGCGATCACTTCTTGAATTTTGTCAAAATAAGGTTGGAGCCGTTTGTTTTGGAAGGGCAATAGCAGGCGGTTGTTTTTCTCGGCGGCTTCGACAATGCGGTCAAAGTCGGCAACGGTGCGGGCCATTGGTTTTTCGCTGACGACGTGGAAGCCTCGGTTGAGTGCTTCGATGCTGGCATCAACGTGTAGTGGACTGGGGAGGGCGTTTATGAAAAGGTCAAAACCACCTTCTTCGAGCATGGGGCGCCAATCGTCGTAGGTTTTTGCGCTAAAATCTACCTCGGCGTCTTCCCGGCGTTCGGGCTGTTGATCGGCTGCTGCAACAATGTCAAATCTGTCTGTGTCGTTTCTTAAATAATCGCAGTGAATACCATAACCACTGCGGCCTTGGCCACCAACGGCCACACGAATTTTTTCCTGTGCCATGAATACTTCCTTTGTTGAGTTTTTGATAGGTGTGTAGAAAATAAAAAATACAGAGGAATTCTAAGTGGAAGAATGGGTCAATTCTTAATCCCCCGTCTCGATTGTAAAAGCTGTGACATGATAATTATATTTGAGCAATTCCAAAGCACTTTCCATAGCATTCAGGTTGAGATAGAGAAAAGGATAGGCTATGCCAGTTCTAAAAGCTGATTACAGAATGAACTTAACGTAAATGATGTAACTTGCCAGTGCGATCATAGTGGCAAAACACACCCACAAAATGAGGTCTGATTTCCAAGAGGGGGCCAGTCGGGGGTCGAGGTGTTTGTATCGCAGATAGATTGTGCCACCTGCGATCAGTGGATACTTGATGGTCTTAAACATGTGACCCACCAACAGCAACCAGACGGGGTTTTGGAATTGAAAATAGACGATGGCCGTAATGAGGGGTGCGATGACGGCGTAATAACGCAGGATGCGAACACGCGTGGGATAGTCGTTGCGCTCGATGGCACCCATTACGGACATGCCATCGGCAAAGATGCGTGTATTGGCACCTAAGCCAGATACGGATGTTGAAAACAAAACGAAGAATGCGCCGACCAAGAAAATCCAGAATGCCCATTCGCCCAATGTCTCGGTATACATGTTTGACAGCACCGAGATCGTTTCGAGTCCATTGGGTCGTGCGTTGAGTCGGTATAAGACACCCGAACCGAGCATATAAAAAGGAATCGTCGCACAGGTGAGCAGGAGCATGGTCAATTTGACATCGGTTTGCATGACCTTGATCCATCCTTTGGCTCTGCGAACCCAATCGTCAGACGAGTCTACTGGACCGGCAAAACGAGCATACCCTTTTTCTACGCACCAATAGGTATATGCCATCTGTTCGCCAGTTCCCACGCCTGTGCCTCCGTACATTGCCAGTGCTGCAATCATGGCAAATGCGGGGAATGTGACCGTCATACCGCCATAGACTTCGTTCCAGGTAATGGCATAGGATGTCATCTGCAAAAGTATCGCACAGGTCACCGTTAAAAATGTGAACGCGACGACGAGGGTGGTCATGAATTTTTCGAGGAAGCGATACGTTCCCGAGAGTGTAATGACACAGGCCGTGATGGCAATGAATACGGTCCACCATTCGGAGCCAAGAGATGGGAAGGCTTGGTGAATGGCTTGTCCGGCACCGCCGTAAATCCCGCCGCTGATCATCAGATCTGGAATCAACCAGATGAACCAAAAATAAATGAACCAAGAAACCTTTTTACCTTTTAGGGCTGGGAATTTTCCGGGAAGACGATTGAAGGCGTGTAAGAAGGGTTCGCCAGAAGAAACAACAAAACGACCCAATTCGGCTTGAACGATGTTTTTGCTCCAGCAACTGAGCAAAACAAACCAGAGCATTGAGAAACCGACCATCGATCCGAGTGTCGTGGTCAGGATGATCTCTCCTGAGCCAACCACCGAGCCGACGAGAATGAGTCCGGGACCCAGGAATTTAAGTCGCCCTCTAAAATCCTGTGGTGGATCCTGAATCGCTTTCGGGTCCAATGCGTAGAGATCGTCGACTTCTGTTGGCTCGTCTGGCTGTTCTTCCGACATGCGGCCTCCTGAGAAATAGTCTGTTGTTCAGAAACTCGGGATGTGCAGATAGGTCGAGAATGGTTATGTGATGATATTAAGCGTGCAACTATGTGTTGTGATCTGGTTTATACTTCGTCGAGTAATGACAGATGAACACCGTGCCAGTCGTCGAGGTCGTTGAGGTCGGTGCCCAGCCATTCTTTGTCGGATGAGGGCAAGCCTAGAAGTTCGAGCATTTCTGTACGGCCAGGCTCTGGCTTGGGGAATGAGAGGATGCGATTGTTAAATGCGCTGATAGCTTCAGATGTTAAGCTTTCGGGGTTTGCGTTCTCTTTTACCCATGCTTCAAAGGTTAGATAGCCGGGTTGAGATGTTTTTATGAATGCGATAGCTGCGGTGGATTCAATTCCCAAAGTTGTGAGCAACAGACCATCGAAACCACCTTCACCTGCGCGGTAATCTTCTGCCAATTTGCCTTTTGCCGAGAGGCGCATTTTCAGCCATAACCGTGGAAGGTGTGCCAGCCCCAACGGGCCTTTGGTGCGTGTGCTGATCAGGGGGACGTGCGTTTCCATTGTGTGTCTCCTCACGTGTGATGCTTGCGGGTGCTTTTCGATATGACTGAGACCGTGTTCTGCCAAGCGCTGCGTTCTATTCTCAGGTATCGAGACACCACGCGTAGTAACCGGGGCCCGTATGTGTGACCATTTCTCTTATTAATGTTTGTCCGTGTGTGATGCGATCTGCTTGACTGGGATCTTCAGCGAGGTTTGTGAGTTCCCGAGGATCGGTGCAGAGATTGTAGAGTTCATCGTTGTCCGTTCGATTCATCACATATTTCCAATCGCCATCGCGTACCATCACACGGGCGGCTAGCTCGTCAGGGGCGCTTGATCGAAAGTTGATGCCATCCGATGTCCCAATTTCAGAGAAGATGGGCACGGGGTCGGGTTGCACTTGATTCTTTATTGCTGTGGCAACGCTGCGTCCATCGATGGGACTCTCAAAGGTTAGGCCGCACAAGTCGAGCAGGGTGGGCGCGAGGTCGACCCCACCAAGAGGTGTTGTGACAGTGTGCCCCGATGGGAGACCCGCAGGCCACGAAACAACACAGGGGACACGAACAGAGGCCTCCCAAAACATGCGTTTCTGGATCGCGTGATGTTCGCCTAACATTTCACCGTGATCGCTAATGAAAGCCACTATGGTGTTTTCGGCGAGGCCTTGGTTTTCCAAATGGTCCATTAGGCGTCCAACTTGATCGTCGATGTGCGTGATGAGGGCATAGTAATGTGCCATCATCGTGCGGAAGCCCGTTTCATCCAAGTCTAAAGAGAGACGACCCACATCGTTTTTGAGGTAGTCGGGTCTGCCTTCAAGATCATCTTTCCAAGTTGCTGGCAAGTCGATTTTCTCGATCGGGTATTTGTCGATGAGTTCTTGAGAGACGGCGATCAATGGATGCGGGTCTTTGACACTGAGATAGAGGAAGAAGGGACGATCATCTTTCGTATCGAGAAACTCCAAACCTTGGTCAATTGTCCAGGTGGTTCTCTGTTGGCGTGGATCGGCAATGGGCGTGTAGTCCATGCCGTGTTTTTGGATGGTGGGATGTTTGCCTTCGTATAGGTTTGGCACGCCTTCTTTTTCGAAATAGTCGAACAGAATGTCTGGATGGTCTCCTTGGTAGCGATAGACGCGCCAAAATTCTTCAAAGCCATGTTGGGGTTGATGATCGTGTCCTAAGTGCCAAGGGCCTGCAATGCCGCATCGATAACCCGCTTGTTTGAACACGTCGCCCATTGTCACGGCGTCTGGACGCATCACGGCCATGGCTTCGGGAACCAAACGTTCGGGGCCGTAGTTTGCCAATTGCCGATGTGCGTGAGGATACGTACCCGTCAACCAAGAGGCGCGCGCAGGTGAGCAGACTGGAGAGGCACAATAGGTCGTTTCGAAAACAACACCGCGTTCGGCCAAGCGGTCAATGTTGGGGGTTTCTACCACGGAATGCCCCGCGTAACCCAAGCAGTCGAAGCGGAGTTGATCGCACAAAATAAAAATGAGGTTGGTTTTGCTTTCGGTCACAGGAGGCTCCTTATTTCGCCTGGTTGGTCAATCGCAAATGGTGGTTTCTTTTGATGTTTGAGAAGCAAACGCAGCAGTTACGCCACTTCTTGAATTGCTGCGTTGAGTGCTTTGAGTAGTTCGGCTGCATGGGTTTTGGGATCATAATCAAGGTCAGACTTTTTCGAAAGTGTTTCGATAGGCAGATAACCGCGATAACCAGATTCTTTGGCGATTTGCACGACTCTTTTTAAATCCACGTCGACTTTGAAAGCTTGTCCGTCTACTTTTTCCTTCACCTGCCAATTCACGGCATAGGGCGCTACAGCTGCTAATTCTTCATATGGGTCTGCTTCCAGAAAATAACCTGTGTCTACGATTGTGCCAAACCATTCGGAATTGACCCTTTCAATGATCTTGAGCACTTGTGCAGAGGTTTTGAGAAAGTCTCCGTGGTTTTGAATGCCAATGAGAACGCCATACTTTTGGGCGTGTTCAACGCATATTTGCAAATCTTCCACCATCCAGTCGGCCACTTCGTCCCAGGTGTATCCCTCGGATTCTTTGCCTGCAAAGACGCGCATGACGGGGGCGCCTAGTTGTGCAGACACCTCTATCCATTCTTTAATATGTTGAACATCTGCCGTACGCTGGTTTTTGTCTGGTGAGGCAAAGTTGTTTCTCACACCTGTGCCACTAATGCCAATTCCTAAGAGGAACGCGCGACGCTTGAAGTCGTTGATGTATTTGTCTGCTGGAACATTTGGGTAACCCGGAAAGAAATAGCCGGTTGGATCTATGCCGTCGAAGCCTTGTTCGGCACAGTAGTCGAGCAGCTCGAAGAATGTGAGTTCTTTACCTTTGAGGTCACCGTTGAGCGCGCGATTAAATGAATAGGCGTTTAAACTGGTTTTAAATAGCGTGCTACTGGTTTGTTGGGGGGCTTGTGTTTGGGCGAACAAATCGGTTCGGAGTAAATTGGTTTGCATCATGATTCTCCTTTTTCAGGTGCTGTCTGGCAATTAAGGATGGACCCACACTTACCGCGTTGCCCCTTAAGATTGAAATCGTTCAGTGAAAGCTTGTTTGGTTTTTTGTAGAATTTCATCTGGTAATTTCTGACCGTCGGAGATGCGAACATTGGCCGCAATATGATCGGGGTTTGTGGTGCCAACGATGGCCGTGCTGACGTTGGGATGTGAGAGGGTGAAGCGCAGAGCAAATTCGATGAGGGGCATGTCGCCTGCTAATTCGGCTAGTGGAAACGTTTGCGAACGTTCCCAGGGTCCCCCCATAAAAGATCCATCGGGTTTTTCTGTGAGTTGCCAAACGGCGTTGGAAATGGGTCGTTTAATGATGGCACCCATTTGGCGATCACGCAAGGTCGGAAAGAGAATTTCGTCGGCTTCTTGATACAGGATGTTGTAGGTGAACTCTTGGGCGTCGAGTGGCCATTTGGCTGAGGCTTGGGCACCTCTTGGGCCGTCTTGGGAAATGCCCACAAAGCGGGTCCATCCTTTATGCTTGGCTTCCAGTAGGGCTTCAAAGGCGGCTTCAGAGTTATCCGATTCACCAGGAATGCTGTGGAATTGCACGATGTCGAGTACATCCATATTGAGTTTTTTTCGGCTGGCATCAATGGTTTTGAGAATACCGTCGGGCGTGTAATCCTTGATGATTTTTCGTTTGCCGTTTTCCCAAATCTCGTAGTCGCCACATTTGGTTGCGAGTATGAATTCGTCTTTGCGATGCGAAATGAACTTTCCTATATGGGTTTCGCTTTTGCCGTACATCGCTGCTGTGTCAATGAAATTGATGCCCAAATCAAGCGCTTGGTTTAAAACCGCTTCAACTTGCTTTTTTGGTACTGCTTGGTCTTCGCCAATCTGTGCGGCTCCTAGACCAATTTCTGAGACCATGAGGCCTGTGTTACCGAGGGGGCGTTGCTGCATGATTGTTTCCTTGTGTGGGTTGTTTGAACCGGTTGCAAATGGCTATTAATGAGTTACTTGCTGAAGTCTAAATCTGTATGTAGTGACTAAGAATGTTTAATAATGCGAATAGATCAAGGAGAAAATTGAGGCATGAGATAAGGGATCCTTTACGGTTTTCTGGGCACAAAAAAAGAGGTCGTGACTTGCTTGTCACGCCCTCCTTTTTTCATCCATACCGTTGATGGATCTATTAATCTGTAAACCTATGCAACGGGTCGTCGGTGTTGATTTCGAGAATGGCTTCGGCTTTGTTGAGTACTTTATGGCAATCTTGGGATAGATGTCTGAGCGTAACCGTTTTGCCGAGATCTCGATATTTTTCGCAGGTGGTGTTGATGGCTTCTAGAGCCGAATGGTCGAAAACCTGACAGTTTTTAAATTCGAAGACCACTTGATCTGTATCATCGGCGGGGTTGAATATTTCTTTAAAAGACGTGACGGCACCAAAAAATAACGATCCGTTGAGTTCGTAAATGGTGACACCGTCTTCTTTACGCACATCTGCGTCGATGCGTTGTGATTTCTTCCATGCAAAGACCATAGATGAAATGACGACCCCTGCAGCCACGGCGATGGCCAAGTCAAAGATGACGGTGATGGTGGATACCGAAACAATAACAAAGAAATCACTTTTGGGAATTTTGTTCCACAGGCGTAAGCTG
>JABIFK010000804.1 GCA_018650745.1 Candidatus Latescibacterota bacterium
AGGGTGGTTCTCCGCTCGCAAAAACACTGAAGTCAATTAGAAGCCCCCCGCAGGGGCGGCTTTTTTGCCTACTTTTTCAGCTGTTGGAAAAAGTGGGTCGCCGAAGGCAACAATAAAAAAACAAATAGAACAAACGAAAAAATGCCTGCTTCCATTCTCAGAAAGCAGGCATTTTAACTTTTAATAGTCACCCAAACTACACACTTCGAATCGACGCCTTAATATAATCCCGCTTCATCACCGCAATCGTCTCAATCGAAATATTCTTTGGACACACCGCCACACACTCTCCATGATTCGAACACGCCCCAAACCCTTCATCATCCATCTGTCCAACCATCCGTAGCACACGCATATCCCGCTCAGGCTGGCCTTGAGGCAACCGCGCAAATTGTGCAATCTTCGCCCCCGTAAACAACGACGCTGACGCATTCGGGCAGGCCGCCACACAAGCCCCACACCCAATACACGTGGCCGCATCAAACGCCGCATCGGCATCTATTTTGGCAATCGGCAACGCATTGGCATCTACCGCCCCACCCGTGCGCACCGAAATATAACCACCCGCCTGAATAATGCGATCAAACGCCCCCCGATCCACCACCAAGTCACGTATCACCGGAAACGCACTGGCCTTCCACGGCTCAACCGTAATGGTATCGCCATCTTTAAAACTGCGCATATGCAACTGACACGTCGCCGTTGTACTCTCTGGCCCGTGAGGTATACCACTGATCACCAGGCTACACATCCCACAAACACCCTCGCGACAATCACTGTCAAATTCAATAGGATCTTCGCCCTGTTTGATCAGGCCCTGATTCACCACATCTAACAATTCTAAAAACGACATATCGGGCGACACGTCTTCGGCCTTATAAGGCACCAACTTGCCAGCTTGATCAGAACCAGATTGTCGCCACACCAGTAAGTTTAACGTCATTGTATTGGCCATTATTTCATCCTCACACAATCAGGAGACACAACAATTTACATGCCTAAAATCAACCTGCCTACTTATAACTTCTCTGCGTCAATGTCACATTTTCAAACGTCAAAGGTTCCTTGTGCAATGTCGGATCACCAGACGCGTTGTATTCCCAGGCTGCCGTATACGAAAATTCGTCATCTTTTCGCAGGGCTTCGCCTTCGGGCGTTTGGCTTTCTTCTCTAAAGTGTCCACCACAAGACTCGCTTCGATTCAAAGCGTCGCGCGCCATTAATTCACCCAAATCAAAGAAGTCAGCCACGCGTGCAGCAATTTCCAAATTCTTGTTAAAGTGGGCGCCACTACCCGGCACCTTCACATTCTCCCAAAACTCTTCACGCAATTTTGGAATCTCTTGCAAAGCTTCTTTTAAGCCTGCTTCATTGCGCGCCATACCCACTTTGTCCCACACAATCTGCCCCAACTCGCGGTGAAACTCCATAGGCGTTTTGTTACCCTGTATAGACAGCAACTTGTTAATGCCTTCTGTCACACTGTTTTCGGCTTCGGCAAATGCGGCATGATTGGTATCCACATCCACCAAATCAGTTGTGGCGATATAATTCCCCGCTGTATAAGGAGCAACAAAATACCCATCGCACAGCCCTTGCATGAGTGCACTGGCACCCAAACGGTTGGCACCGTGATCCGAAAAATTAGCCTCACCCAACACAAACAAACCAGGAATTGTGCTTTGCAAATGGTAATCAACCCACAAACCACCCATTGTATAGTGAATGGCCGGATAAATGCGCATCGGCTGTTCGTAGGGGTTTTCACCTGTAATGCGATCGTACATATCAAACAAGTTACCATAACGCGCGGCTATTTCATCGCGCCCCAAACGTCCAATGGCATCCGAAAAATCCAAGTAGACCGACAAACCGGTTGAACCGACACCACGGCCTTCATCACACACATCTTTTGCATTACGTGACGCCACATCGCGGGGCACCAAGTTGCCAAAACTTGGATATTTCCGTTCCAAGTAATAATCGCGTTCACTTTCAGGAATTTGGCTCGGCGAACGTTTATCGCCCTTTTGGTTGGGCACCCACACACGCGCATCATTGCGCAAACTCTCACTCATCAATGTCAACTTCGACTGATGATCGCCCGATACCGGAATACAGGTCGGATGAATCTGTGTGTAACACGGGTTGGCAAAATACGCACCCCGTTTATGACACCGCCAAGCCGCGGTCACATTGCTGTTGACCGCATTGGTCGATAAAAAATAAACCGGGCCATAACCACCCGTTGCCAAGATCACCATGTCGCCTGCGTAACGCTCAATTTCACCTGTCACCAAATTGCGCCCAACAATACCGCGGGCACGTCCATCAACCATCACCAGATCCAGCAACTCAAATCGTGTGTGCATTTCAACCTGGCCAGCATCCACTTGGCGCATCAATGCACTGTAAGCACCCAACAACAATTGCTGACCCGTTTGCCCACGTGCATAAAACGTACGTGAAACTTGCGCACCGCCAAATGAACGGTTGGCCAACAAACCACCATACTCACGTGCAAAAGGCACACCCTGTGCCACACATTGATCAATAATATTGTTACTCAGTTGCGCCAACCGATACACATTGGCTTCGCGCGAACGATAATCGCCACCCTTTACCGTATCGTAAAACAAGCGCCAAACACTGTCTCCATCATTGGTATAATTCTTGGCCGCATTAATACCACCTTGTGCCGCAATGCTGTGTGCTCGACGCGGAGAGTCTTGGATACAAAAGCTCTTCACATTGTAACCCATCTCGGCCATTGACGCAGCAGCCGACGCACCAGCAAGCCCTGTTCCCACCACCAAAACCGTGTGCTTGCGTTTGTTGGAAGGGTTCACCAGTTTCAAATCATTTTTACAACGGTCCCATTTTTCTTGCACGGGGCCATCGGGTATTCTTGCATCTAAACTCATTGCGCACCTCCCATGAAATATATCCACACGGGAATAACAAAATATCCGGCAGATACCAAAAAGGCCAAAAGCCGTCCGCCAGAATAAAACACAGGCGTATAACGCGGATGATAAACACCAATAGATTGTAAAGCACTCCACAACGCGTGACTCAAATGCAGCCCCATCAACACCATTGCAATGGCATAGCTCACCACATAAATAGGATCTTGAAATTTCTCCATCACCAACTTGTGCAAATTACGCATTTCCACACCATCCACCACCGCCACATATTCTTTTTCACCTTCTGAGCCAGGGCCATATTTGAATGTTTTTAAATGCATACCGATAAATACCAACAACACTAGCCCCGTATAAATCATCGTGCGAGACCCCAACGTTTGTTTGCTTGCACCACCCGCCGACTTCAAGTTGTTATACTTGACAGGACGTGCCTTTTTCTTTCCCAAAACAATCGCCACAGCAGCCCAAACATGCAACAACAACCCCGCAAGCAAAATCAATTCAACAAGTATCAGCACCCCGCCCAAACTCAGCAGAAAATGCGAGTACGTATTATATGCATCTGCACTGGCATCCAATTGGAGCAAAGGCAAATTGCCCAACAGGTGACCAAATAAAAATCCAATCATCATCAAGCCAGAAAGCGACATCAAAATTTTCTTTCCGACCGACGACCAGAGAGCAGATAAAGACAACGCCATAGTGAGCTCCCAAAAGATAAGGTTTCAGAAAGTCTAATACTTATAACGCACTGATTATACACAGATCTTATTACAAAGTCAAGATAGGAACAAGCCCAAAAAAGGGACAGTATCTCACTGAAAAAATACTATGTCGCCATCAACTCTTTCAGTTCTTGGGCAATACGCTCACCCATCTCAATCATCCCCAAATCCCCAGGGTGAATCAAATCCACCGTTAAACCACCAATATCCGTCAACATATCAGTACCTTCAATTAAGTGCACATTTGGATGCGGACAATCGTCAACCACATCGCGTAAGATCTGACGAAACGTCGATGTTTTATCCTTTAAATCTTCATCAATACAAAAATCTCGAAAATGCGGATAAAGCGTAATACAAGCCACAGGACGTTTTGTATTGGCACCTGCTACCGTATTGACCATATACGACACACGTTCCGTAAATTCTTCAACAGAAAACCCACCCACCATATTGACCGATAAAGCCAGCGTTGCAATATCCCAATCTTCACGCCCAGCCATATAATCGGCTAATTCTTTTTCACAAAAAGCAGATCCTCCCACGCCAAAGTTGAGCAAATCGGCACCCAATCGCCAAGCCACTTGGCGCACATAAGTCAAATGCATTGCCGTAGCCGAAGCACCGTGCGTAATCGATGTGCCATAAGACAAATAACGCAATGACGGCACTTCATCTGCCGTTGGAGCACGTAGTCCATCTCCTTCAATACCATGATAAATAAGCCCATCACCACGCAGTGTAAGGCGGCATACATGGGGCGAATACAACAACCCATTCGCCGCTTCTGCATTCAATGCCTTGAGCCGTTCGGGATAAACCAATTCCAGAGTTTGAGCCTCTGCACCAATGCGAAACCGCTCTTTCCCTTGAAAGGGTCCCCAAAAAGGAATCACCTCAGCCGATCCTTCCGGACATGAAACAGTTACACGAACGGTATTGCCATTGCTGACAAAACGAATTTCAGATCCCGCAGGACTTAACATACGTTGCTGTGCCCGCTCGTTTAAACACACACGCACATCTTCTGGCACGCGTTGTAAACGTCTCCCATTTCCAACGTCCTTTAACTCTGCCACATTGTGAAACTCAATACCGTCAAAAACCATGATGTCCCTTCCTTACACAAACCTAAGCCGTAACCCATTGCATATATTATTTACCAGATTATCGATGACCGTCTAGAAGCGTCAATCAAGAGGAAAACCATATAAAAATTGACAGTGGATTTGAATTATTCCA
>JABIFK010000385.1 GCA_018650745.1 Candidatus Latescibacterota bacterium
GATCATGAACAGGCCTGTTGTTAGGGAGACTTCCCATGAACGTTTTACACCCACGAACCTGCCGATGGTTTTCCGGCAGGTTCGTGGGTATGGAAGGGTGCGTGGTGTGGTGTTAGACGAAGTGCCGTTTTTTGTTCTCAGAAAGGTATTAGAGAATGAAATATGATGGGTTTTGAGTATGTTATAAATGGATTAAGCGTGTGTATGATACTTATTGTAAACTTGTAAATCAACTATAAAAATTCACTATTTGGTTTATAATAGCTTGTGTTTTCTGCTGGAATAAAAGCTTTTGATCAAAGTTCAAATTGGAGGCGAGATAGATTATGGCAACTTTAAAGCACATCCTTAGATCTGTTTTCACGTTGTTCATTGGGGGAATAACTATGGCTGGCAATGTATCGGGTATTGAATGGTCAGATCTGACGCCCTACCAAAAACACCTCGTCACTTTTGTATTACCTGCATCCAGCACAGAGACTTGGAATGCCGATGAAGTACAGACCTTTCTGCAAAATTATGGCACGCGGTCGGGTATTTATCACAGTGTGGGCATGCTCTATCGCAACGAAGGGGCTGATCGAGAAAATGCACAGCACGTTATGCGCGACCTGCTAAAACTTCAGCATGATGTGCCAGGTGAAAAACTTCACGGCATGTGGCGAACAGGTGTGGGTAAGGATCGAGAAGATCAGAACTGGCGTGAGTTTGTGGGGACGGGGTTCATTGTTGCACGCGAATATTTTGGCGATGCTCTGGCACCCGATCTGGTGCGCGATATAGATGCGGCACTTGTGAGGGCCGCCGAGGGTGCGGCTCAGCGAGATGTGTCTGCGGGATATACCAACATTGCATTGATGAGTGCTTTTTTGCTGGATTATGTTGGGCACACCGCATCCAAGCCCGCGTTTCAAGAATTGGGAAAAAAGAAAGCAAAGGCCATACACGATCTTTTTTTCCAATACAAAACGTTTACAGAGTTTAATTCACCGACGTATTATGGCGTCAATCTGATGGGATTGGGGATGTGGCGGGAGCTTGCCAAAAGCGCGGAGCTGCGTGAGTGGGGGCAAGAGATTGAATCGACTTTTTGGCATCACATTGCTCAGTTTTATCATGCCGATATGAAGAACATGTCTGGGCCATATGCCAGAGGATACGGCATGGATATGACCGAATATGTAGCGCTTGTGGGGATATGCATTGCGATGGGCTTTGACGGGCCAGAGGACGCACCGTTGCCCAATACCAGAGAACGCGCATTTGAATGGGCTTATGCACCGCTTTTTGCGGTGCTCAATGTGCAACCGCCTCAAGATTTGCTTGCCGAGTTTAAAACGTTTTCTGGATCGCGAGAGATGCTGCACCATATCACGTACCGCAAACAGCTCTTTCAGGCACAGGCCGTTTTGGAATCGGATTGGATGATGGGGGCGGCAACGGGCATGCGTCGTCGGTGGGATCAACACTGCCCGGGGACGGTGCACTGGAAGTTGGGGGATGAGATGGGGTGGTTACTCGTGCATGGTGAAAACGCGGCGGAAGCGAAAATTGAGGGGCGCAACCTTCAGATCTTTGCCACAGAAAGCGACGCAGAACATCCGTTGCGTATTTTGATTCATGTGCCCAATGCCGATCTCAAGCAGATTACAGAAAACACGTGGACATTGCCGGGGATGACATTCAACGTTCAAACGGTTTTGCCTGCACCTGAGGTGATTCGGAAAACGGAAAAGCGTTTTGGAGACGTGATTGAAATCGCTTTTCCAATGCCAGATACGGTTGACGAGCATATGCCCGTGTTGGTGCTTTCGCCGGTTAAAACAGAGTAAGGTGTGATGTAAGCGGATCACTTAAGTTATTCAACAGCGTCGCCATACCTTGAACGCAACCACCAGTTGGCGTGTGGCATGCTACTTTCGTGTACCGCTTTGACCATCAAATTAATATCTATGGGTATGCGACGCAACTGGGTACAAAGACTGCCATTCTGCCAACTGACAATCCCATACTCAGCCCAGGCAATATTACGATCTTGATTGGGTAATATAACGGGTGCGCCAACACTGCCAGGATTAAAAAGAATGGCTTCTCCATAACGACGAACCATTTGGCTATGCGCGTGTGGGACGATCCGTCCTTGCTGAGTTTCAGCAAGAATCCAAGCACGCCATTGTCGCTGTTGATCGCATTCTGCCACCGTCCAGTCTGGCACGGCAGTCTCTGTTTATCGATCTGTCTAACGCGGGCAGCGTCTACGGTGCTTTAGCAGGAGCGGATGCTGTCGTTCACCTGGGGGCCTATCCCAGCACTGAACATCATCCGGGCGAAGAGGTTTTTACCAACAACACGTCAGCCACCGCAAACGTTGCTGCCGCGTGTGTCGCGCTTGGCATCAAGCGCGTGGTGTATGCCAGCTCCATCACTGTCTACGGGCTCGACCATCAAGTCCTACACGGGGGTATTGAATCTCTGCCGTCAGATGAGAGTGTGAGCAAGCGGCCGGACGATTTCTATGCGCTTTCCAAATGGGTAGGCGAAGAGACTTTGACCCTTGCCGCTCAGGAGCACGGGCTTCAGGTCGCTTCCCTCCGCATCGCATTTGCGGTCGGCCCCGACGAATATGGTGGCCGAGGCCGACCTCGTGGAGACCGTGACGCTTCCGCGGGTATCTGGTCTTATGTCGATTCTCGTGATGTTGCACAAGCTGCCCGGCTCGCACTGGAACACCTCGACGATCTGGGGCCAGGAAATCATCCTTTCAATGTCGGTGCTGCCGACGCCCACAGTGCCGAACCGTTGTGCGAGGTGATTCCGCGATTTCTTCCAGAATTGGCTGAAATGTCTTCCGGTCTTACAGATACGCATCCCGGGTACAGCATCACAAAAGCGCAGAACGTGCTTGGTTATGCCCCGAAGCACTCGTGGCGCGATGCATAGGGATGAGATGCTTAAATCGTAAAGGTGTAAAGCTGTTTGTGCAATTTGCACCTTCGGCAGCCAAACGATCCACGTTGGGTGTTGAGACAAACTTATTGCCATTGCACCCCAAACTGTCCCACCGTTGTTGGTCTGTGAGAATGAGAATGATATTTGGTTTTGGCATGTGAAGTCCTTTCTCAATCCGATGCCATGTTTTTACTAACGGCTTTGCGATAACCTGTAATGATCACACTGTTATCGTCATAGATATCTACTGTGGCATAAGAATTATTCTCTTCACCACTGCCTTCCACCACAGCTTTGAGGGTATAATAATGAATGCCTTCAATATGGCTGTATTGCCCGACATGATTGTGCCCGTGGAAAGCCGCGAGCACCTTCTGGCTGTCTTGTAATATCTGGCGAACCTGTGCCGCGTTTTTAACACAATGACTTGTTTCCCCGTCGAGCAGTTGGTGAACAAATACAAGGGTAGGCTTTGACGTAGATGCCAGATCTTCTTTGAGCCAGTCACATTGCTTTTGCGGGATGTTGGGATCTTTCCAACTGAAATTTCCATGATCGTAATCTGCACCATCGGTTGTATAACAGGCATCGAGAACAACAAAGTGTAAACCCGCCTGATCAAAAGAATAATAGCTGGCCTCTTTGTTAATACCTGTGTTTTCTGCACGGGCCAAGAATTGTTCTTTAGAAATACTGTCCATATCATGGTTGCCAAGCACGTGATACCGAGGCCCTTCAAATTTTGAAAATGCGGCTTCAATGGTTTCAAGATATGTCAACGTATCAGCTTCTTTGGCATCCGGCCCTTGATCCTTCAGATCGCCAAGCTCAATGAGAAAACTCACTTTCTGCTCGTTCATAAACGTGATACACTCTTCAAGCTTTGGCAGCGACTCTCTATAATGCCGTACCCCGCGTGTATCTGCATCGGCATAATGCATATCGGTAACCATACCAAAATGCATCATCTTCTTAGGTTTTGACTCTGCACCATAAGCCAATGGTGTTCCCAAAGACAGCCCCGCAACCAACAGCCCCGAAGCCCTCAAAACATCTCGCCGTGTCACCACCCATTTATTGCCCTGAATCTCCGTCGTTTTGTTTCCCGTGTGCATAATGTTTTCATCCATTCTAAAATAATCACCGCCAAA
>JABIFK010000159.1 GCA_018650745.1 Candidatus Latescibacterota bacterium
TACAAGGTGTTTGAGCAGTTCATATTCTTTAAGGGTCAATTCGATAATAACGCCTTTTACGCGCACTTCGTAACGAATCAGATTGATGCTTAGATCATCCAGTTTGATGGTGTGTTCATCGACTGGGCGGTTGTCATTCCATAGCGAAAGACGCAAACGTGCTTCAAGCTCACGTAGACTGTAGGGTGTAATGATAAAGTCATCAATGCCCAAAGAGAAGTCGAGGTTAAGCGCTGTCATTTCATCAGTGATGACCAAAAGGGACAAATCTTGGTGGTGTACACGATTTAGTATTTGTCCGATTCGCTCTGGTGAGGCCTCTGGGGCGATGACGATGAGCTCTACAGTGTCAGCGGGGGTTAGCGTTGTGTTTGTTGCCAAATGGTCCCGCAGGGGAACATGATCAACTTGGTGACCGATGTAACCCAAATCGGACTTCAGGCGTGCGCCGTATGCTTCATCTGCCAACAGGAGGATTTGTGCCATAATACGCCAACGGTTAAAATTGTGCTATTGGTGGGAATGAAATTATTTAAATAAAATGGTGTGATGCGGGGTTGTCAACCGATTGGAAAATAGAGACCTAAGTATTGCTTGTCAAGGTGTATCTGGAAATGACATTGCCCCTAATGATGTGGATCGTGTACATAAAAAAGCCGGAAAAGAGAAGCTTACTCTTTTTCGGCCACGGTAATAATATAACCAAAAACGATTGTTTTGTCAAGTTTGTAAATCCTTAATTAACAATAATTTATTTATTGACTTAATGCTTTTGGATGATTAGATTTAGCTTGTTGCGTCTCCAGACTTTTTCTGGAGCGACCTACGACTCTTTTTGGAGGGTTTGTATGAGCCAGGAGCCTTTCGAGGGTGATACGGAAGCTGCTTGTATTGTGTGCGAAATTGTCATTCCAATGGCGCGTCTCAAAATTTTTCCTGACGCGAAATTATGCGTGGCGTGCCAGGACAAAGTTGAAAGGGGATTGTTTGATCTAGGCGCATTTTTATTGGGCAAGTCGGGTATCGAAGAAGAAATTGAACCGCAACCATTGGAGGTGCAGGAAGACCGTTTGGTGGTGGGGGCTTGGTCTGGTGGATTTATGGAAGTTGCCACACAAAGTGGTGAAATGCGAACTTTATTGCGGGAAGGCAAAAAAGAAGAGGCAAAAGCTTTGGTGCAGGCGCTTCCTGTAGAGGCACAGGCAGCGCTCGTTGTTGTGGATGAAGACCCAGAGGAGGCACTTTCGATTACGGGTATGGATGGGATGGGAAATCCAGGATATCACACCCAAGTTGTCAATTTGTTGCCGACAGAATTACTGACCGGGTTAATCGCTTATGATGGGGAGGAAAAGCGGTTTAATACACGCTTGATTCAGGCGATGTCACCCAGTGCGTTTAGTCGAACGGTGGCCGATACTTTAGAGCCGGTGGACAATGCCGAAGCACGCGCAGCTGTGACCTGGGAGTGGTTAGAAGCCTTGGCTGAACTTGTTGATGTAAATAAACGTGCTGAATTGTTGCGTAGTGTTGAACTGGAATTATTAGAAGAAGCTCTGATTACACGAATCCACCACTTCAATTTGAATAAAAATGTGGCAATGGTAAATATTGACGGCGTGGATTGGGGTGTGGATATGTTCCGGGTGTTTTCTGAAGACAGTGCTGTGGGCCCCTTGCCGAGTAAGTTTATTGATGATCCAAAGGTTGGTACGGTAATGGATTCGCTTTATGAAGCAGCACCTGATGTGATGAGCGCAATGGTGCGCGGTGCCTGGGAACGGCAGTTTGACGGATGGGAGGATTTGGAATGAATCCACTCGCGAGATTAGACCTCAGTCGTTTTCAAATTGATGACGAGAGTTTTGTTGGTCAGGCCATTGCATTGGGCGTGCAGTTTAACAAATTGCCCCCTCAAACTTCGGATGCGATGCTGGGGTTTTTGCGTGCAAAGGGATTGTACTATGGCCAACGTAATCGGTCTGGTATTGCCATTGCACGTGATGGTTTGGAGCGTGGTGTTCGGCAGGCTCTAATTTGCTTGGACATGGGTTTGAGAAATTTGGCCGAAGGAGATCTCAACAAAGCTGTTGAGTTGTTGGGGCAAGGCGACTTTGAAGCCACTCGAAAAGAAGGGTATCAACTTGCCTTTTTTCAATTGGAGGAGATTCGCAAAGGGAGTTTGGCGTTGTTGACGCGGCCCACGGCAGAATTCTTGCAAGAGGAACACCGCAATTTGAAGCGGTGGTCAACATTGGTGCCCGAAACTTGGACCCGTTTGCCAGACGATTTGGAAGAAGAAGCGCAATTGGTGGATGCGCGCAGTGATTATGGCGCGTTTCTGCAAACACAAGCGCGAATGGATTTCTTGAACTCCATACCCAATGAGGCCTTGAATCAATTGCAAGAAATGGTTTCTGAAGGCCGATCTTTTGATGGTTTACTGCGAAATGTGATCTTGGCGCTTTCGCTTAATTTGGAGTCGGTCATTCCATCTTTTGAAGAGATGGTTCAATTTGGCAAAACATGTTTTGTGGATGGACAGATGCAACCAGAGATTCGAGATAAGGTGTCTCAATTGATGGATCGTCAGCTTGAGAGCAGTGTTTTGGATGGACCCTACCGAGAACAAATTCGAACAGCCGTGCAAGAGGAGGTGGATTTCTTCGAGCAGGTTTCTGGAGAGAATATGGCTGGGTTCTTTTTGTTGCCGCGCAAAAGTGATGTGACGGCAGATGATTTGTTGGATGAAGTTGCAATAGAGTAATCCAGAAAAAATAAGAATATCCATCACTCAGTTGAACGATTGACAGAAGATCAAGGCGTTGAATGATGTGGTGGATTGTGGGTTTTATGAAGGGGCGTGCTCGTGAGGGCGCGTCCCTTTTTTTTGGCGATTGAAACACATTGGATGGTTTTTTGGACGAATAAGGGCGCATTTGAGATCATGCGCCTTTTTTCATTTTATAAGTGAACCGAGAGAAGTAACGTGGTGTCTTTGTAGCAGGAGACCTCTATGACTTTGTCGGATGCAGAATTGATACAACGTATTTTGAAACAAGATTCCGAAGCATTTGCTGTGTTGTTTGATCGGTATATTGGCCAAGTTACAGATCATTTAACACACATGCTCCGGGATGTCGGTGCTGCCGATGACGTTGCGCAGGAAGTATTTCTGCGTGTGTGGAATCGAGCAGATCAGTGGTCGGGCACTCACTGGGCTGTTCAACTCGAATGGGAGATCCGAGAAATTATTGCAATAGGTAGGATATGTTTTTTCTCTAAGCTACACATTTTTTACAAACAGAAATGGCGATGCCAAACAGCATCGCCGTTTCTGTTTGTATTATCAATATCTTACTGCTGAGTTTTGTGGGTTTGGTTCTCCGATAGATAGGTGATAACGGTGTCCACAATGGCTTGGGTGCGTCTGTCTATTTCAAAGTTCAATTTGTCGCCAACGTTTTTGATTCCCAAATTCGTCAACCTTAGGGTTTCTGGAATGAGGAAGACCTGAAAGGTCCGTTCTGTTTTGTCCAAATTGGACACGGTGAGGCTGGCACCTTGAATGCTTAGGAAGCCTTTGTTGAAAATGTATTTGAGGTAGATTTCGGGCACTTTGAATGTGAACGCGAGGTTGTTGTCAGTCTGATCTATTGCGACAACTTCGAGCACGCCATCTACGTGTCCCGACACTTCGTGTCCGCCATTTTCTTGGCCGATTTTTGTGGATCTTTCGACATTGACCAAGTCGCCTTTTTGGAGTTGGGTCAGTGTTGTCTTTTGTAGCGTTTCGGCCATTGCATCGAACCATATTTTATTGTTGTCTATCTGGCGTACCGTTTGGCAGACGCCGTCAATCGCCACGCTGGCCCCTTGTTGCAGGTCTTCAAGCAGCGGTTGGTCGAATTCTACTGCGTAGCTGAGAAAATCTTTTTTGGGTGTTAGGTCAGTGATCTTACATTTTTCTTGGACAATGCCAGTAAACATTGCGAACCTCCAATTGTTTCTAGTTCGATAAATGTGGCCAATTTGAGAGTTGTGGGTTCAAGCAATCTTTTGACTTTGCCGTATTGGGTTCGTCTAACCGTTTCTACGCCCACATCGGATTTTGAGGCAACGTATTGCAGCTTCAAATTCTTAGACAGCATGAGGTATCTGAGGTGCTTTGAAATGTTCTGAGTGATTGTTTCTGTATTCATAGGCTATGTAAGGCCGTATTTTATAGGGCTTTTAGGATGTTTGGGAATATAACAAAGAATGAAGGGATATGGAAGATGAATACCTTGAGAAACACCAAAGGTGAGAAAGGTGAGAAATTTGGAGGTTGTTTGCACTGGGCGTCTCGTCGTTATTGGTGAAAACATCTAACCACTTACGCGAGAGGAGGATGAAAAGGGCTACACCACAGTACAAACGATTATGAATATTCTGACAGGTAAGGGTGTGTTGTCTCGTCAAAAAAAGGGGCTCGGAATGTGTATTTGCCAGCGCTTTAGCGTGAAGATGCTGCATGAGATGAAATCCCACACTTGGTGTCGCGTGTGGCTGTTGAAAGATATAGAAGGCGTGAGCTAGCTAACGACTGACGCCGAAGCCAAGACGTCTCGCCGAAGGCACAAATGTTTACTTGACTTATTGTCTCATCACGTTCATACATACGTATGAACGTTTTTTATTTTATACATTATATCACGAGGGAGATATGGCCAAGAGAGCAACCAAAAAAACAGTAAAAAAAGTGACCCGTCGCAAAATGGTTAAAGTCGCCATGATTGGCGCTGGGGGGCGTGCCGCTGCTGTGCATTATCCTTCTTTGAGAGATATGAAAGATGTGAAGATTGTTGGAGTGTCAGAGCTGAATGAGGCCCGTTTACAAACCGTGGGTGAGCAGTTTGGGATAAAAGGTTTGTATACCAACTATGTCGAAATGATCGAAAAAGAAAAACCGGATGTGGTGTATGTTATTATGCCTCCGCATCATATGTATGACGTGTGTGCCACGGTCATACAAATGGGATGTCACCTGATGATTGAAAAGCCGCCCTTTGTGACATCCGAGCAGACCCGCCAAATGGCGATTCTGGCACGAGACAATAAGGTACTTACAGGGGTGACGTTTCAGCGTCGTTTTGCACCCGTGATTCGAACAGGAAAAGAAATTTGTGAAAAGAAAGGGCCTGTGCACAGTGCCGTATCCACGTTCTACAAGTGTGCCGTTGGTGGTGCGCCTTATTATCGTGGGGCAATTGACATCTTGGCATGTGATGCGATTCATGCCGTAGATACGTTGCGGTATCTTTGTGGTGGCGAAGTTGAAAGTGTGGCCAGTGATGTGCGTCGATTGGATGCAGAACATGTCAATGTGCATCAGGCACTCATCAAGTTCTCGTCAGGTGCCACTGGGGTATTGCTCACCAACTGGATGACGGGACGACGTCTGTTTACCGTGGAAATCCACAGCCCCGGCATTTCTGTTTTTGGCGACCCCGAGGAAGGTGGGAAAGTATATGCCGATGGTAAGGTTGACGCTGTGCAAGAACTCGATCCGTTTGCCATGACCAAAAGCGATGCAGAGCATGTGGCCTATGGTGCCTATGCCACAAACAGGCATTTGATCGATTGTGTCAAACAAGGCAAACAGCCCGAAACCAACTTTTTCGATGCACTCAAATCGATGGAACTGGTCGATGCGATTTATCAATCTCAAATTTAAGGGTTCTTTACGAAAGGAAACATCATGCATTACATCATGTTCACCAAGCATTTAGAGGGTTACGATGTGCCTCAAATCATAGAGGCGTTGCAAACGGCAGGGGTCAAAGGCGCAGATTTGTGTACTCGTCCTGGTTATCCCGTCAATCCTGAGAATGTTGCTACAGCATTGCCTGCTGCGAGCAAGCTATTTGCTGAAGCTGGATTGGATATCCCGCTGGTGACCACCCCCGGAGATTTTGTAACACCCGATATAGACTATGCAGAAACATTGTATGCTGCTTGCGCCGAAGCTGGTGTGCGACACATCAAGTTGGGCTATTGGCACTTTAAAGCTGGTATGGACTATTGGACAGAATTAGACGTGGTGCGTGGGCATTTGGATGGGTTTCAAAAGCTCTCAGAAAAGCACGGTGTGCAAACCGTGGTGCATAATCACTCGGGTCTGTCAATGGGCTTAAATTCCACTGCTGCGATGAATGTCGTGAAAGGATTTGACCCGAAGCATGTGGGCGTATTTACCGATCCTGGGCATTTGTCTATCTGTGGCGAACCTATTCAAATGGCACTGAGCATTGTGAAAGATTATGTATCTATATTGTCATTCAAGGATTTGATTAAAGAACAACGCGAACGCAATGGCAAAATGAGCTGGGCAACCAAAGTTGTGCCATTGGGAACCGGATTCGGTGATTTTCCTGCGCTTTTGCAAACCCTTAAATCGATGGATTACAACGGCTCTATCAGTTTTCATAGTGAGTATAGCGGCGAAACACCCGAGCGCATTGTTGAATTGGCTCGTGACGATGTGAAATTCATAGATGGTCTATTGGCCGATATGTAATCTGGCATAAGGTCGATCCCGTATACCAGACCACCCGTCCGGTTGTTTTGCGAAGGGATTCATCCCGTAGCGGTTGGGTGTAGTTGGGGCTTATGTATTTGTAGCGATAGACTTTAGCCTGTCGTTACCTTATAAATAAAAAAAGGCGGTGAAATTTTATATTTCACCGCCTTTTTTTGCAATAAACTAACGTGATGTTGCGTTGTTTTAAGTATGGGTTTATGCCAAATGTCCATTGCCTCGGGTGCGCCGTTTAATTTCTTTTAGATGAGACAGGGCCGATTCTAAAATGTCTGATACAATTTTCAAACGGCTGTTAACTGACCGGTCTTCGAGTAAGTTTTGTTGTTGATCCAAGGGCAGACTTAAGTTGGATGCCACGATATAAGAAATGAGGCTCAAATCTTCGGTAGGTGGGGGCGGAGTTGTCCAGCCGATGGTCAACTTGAGGGTTTTTGAGTAGAGGGTTTTGAGGTGGTTACCCAGCTCAATGTCATAGGGTTCAATGTCGTCCTCAATTTTTTCAACCACACCAGAAATATAGGCATGAATGTCTTGCCGATTGATAAGGCGAAAACGACTTGTGCCTTCAATCATAATGTTCATGCGACCATCGGGAAATTCTGTGACTAATTTCGTGACTTTGGCCACGCACCCCACGTCACTAAATTGCTCATCGGTCCCCCACAACAAACCAAATTCTGACTTTTGTTCCAGGCATTCACGAATCATTTGTTGGTAGCGGTCTTCAAAGATATGCAAGGGCACTTTGCGGGCAGGCAAAAGCACCATATCGAGCGGAAAGAGAGGCAGTTCGTTGTCTGTCATCATTTAGTGTGGTGTGTGAAGGTGTAACATACCAAATCGTTGGGGGTTGTTTGGCATGCCATAGGTCGGTGTCCACGACCAGCGTTTTGTCTGTGTGACGAGTGAAACGTTAAATCGAAGATAGGGAACGGAGATCGCTGGGTCAAGCCCAAGTTCAGAAAATGCCACCGTCCCTTCTGCTGTCCAGTGTGAGGTGGTTTGGTGTCTCTCTATGTGCAATGTGGGATCTGATGGGATCTCATCTGTTGCTGCAAAAGGTATGGTGAAGACAAATGGAATCTCTGGTGCCAGAGTTGTTGCAAGCGATAATTCTAAATGGTGGGGAAGGTCTGTCTTGGATACTGGCAAACTGAAGCCGAAGACGAGGCCTGCTTTATTTCTTGTGATGTATACATCTAAGTCGTCATACACTGGACCTGTGTGGGCATCGTCTACAAAACGATCTATAGTGGCCGCACCTTGCCATTCATCTGCTACAAAAAGGGTATCAATTTGTGGTATTGCGCCGTTGTCGTGTATTTGTGGGCGATTGGGGTAATGGTCACTGTTGGGAAAAAAGCTTTGAAGAATCTGAAATGCGGTGTTTTTAAAGCGGCTGGGCGAGGCATTCAGATACATTTTTTCTATGTCGGGTGCGATGCGTTCGTCTCCAATTATACCTAAGATATTTAAGCTGGTCATATGACCTGCGCGTGCAGAATCTTGCAGCGTTCGGATCACGCGATAGCTGAGATTGCCCATCTCTACCAATTTGGCTGAAGCAGCCGACGCCACACGCGGATTTGGGTCTCTTGTGTTATGAATGAGATTGCGGTGTAGCATTTCGTCTGAGCTGTTAGGATCTAAGGTTTGGATGAGATAGGCTTGTGCGTTTGGAGCAACTACGTCCATCTGTTCGTATAAGGGGGGCCAGTATTGAGGGGGCGTGTATTGTAACAGCATGCGCGCTGCGTAGGTTTGAATGGTCGGGTCGGGGTCAGACAAAAGATGTTCCAGGTGGGTGGGCAAGGTTGGTGCATTGCGCAGCACACGTACAAAGGCGGCTCCCAAACGCACCTGTGGGAACGGAGACATTGATAAAGTTTCCAAGAGTGTATCCGATATCATGTCGGTCCGATTTTCAAGCACAAGTGCCATTGCAAATTGCGTTTGTGTATGGCTGATATATTCTGCTAACACGCGCGCTTGAGCTTCTGTGGGCAAAATGGTGAGAGATTCGAGGACGCCATCCAGCATCAGGTACTGTGGCACTTCTTCAAAGGATAAATCATTGAATGGCTCTGAATAGAACTCAGATGCAAAATATATGGGCGATGTGAGTGTTCTGTGAGATTCCGTTAGAAATTCGGCCCGAATATATTTTTCGTCCGATATTGGAAGTTGTACACGAGTCGACACTGTTGTGGTGTTCGGCGAGGAAGACCAAATAATCTTGCCGTCAGCTATGAGGTGGATATACCGTATGGGTTCTGAGGCCGTTGCTGTTAGGCGAATGTTTATGGACGATTCCGGAAGAATCATTGTGCCCGGCACTTCTCCATTGACCCGAAAACCTGCCAGGAGACCTTTATGGTCAGTGACAATTGTGGCCAAATTGTTAAACCCCGCGAAGAGATGGTCGGGATGGGTCGATTCTGCCCAAACGGAGGTGATCTGTGACGCATGGCCAACAATACCAATGCGGTGTCTGCCGGTGAGCAAGCTGTCCCACTTACTGCCTATTTCGACTGCGGGGTGCCAGCCTTCTGTGGAGAGTGCTTGAAATAGGAGTGGGCGATCAGAGAGGAGGTGGGGCGTGTGAGATGTTGTGGGAAGATGTTTGGTTACACTCACCCCACCTTGTGATATTGCCCACTGATTTAATGCGGCATTGTTGGTGGGAATTGGGCTGCGTGGGTCAACACCTAAGTAAATTACGGTTTGTGAGGTGTCTCGTGAGGTGGCACCTAAAATAGGTGTGAAACGGTCGGGGTCATTGAAGTCCGCTTCACTCAGAAAGTTTGCCAATCCAGAAAATGGACTCTCTGTGTGTGAGGTATAGAAAATGCGATAATCCAATTGTTCGTCTATGGCTTCTTGGAAATGGTTTGACAGTTGATCGGGTGGATAAAGTGTATAAGATACAAGATCACCGGCATACCAATTCCACGCGGCCAAACAAGGTTGCGCCAGCAAACACAGGGATAAGGTCAGTATGCACTGTCTCATAGCTTTAGCGGTGTGTTGGGTTAAAAAAAGAATCCAGAAGTGCACATGAAAAGGCAGACCTCTGGATTCTAATCTTTTTAAACGAAGACATTGTGTTGGTTATTTTGAAGGCACAAACGCATTTTTTCCAGCGCCTTCAAGTAAAACATCCAATAACTTTTGAGTTGCAACCGATAGACTGCGCCCTTTGCGATATAATATACCCAAGGGACGCACAAAGCCTCTATCGTCTATGGGTAGATAACAGAGTGTGCCGCGTTCAATTTCTTCTTCAATCGAGTTAAGCGGCACAATGGAGATGCCAATGTCGACTTCTACGGCGTGCTTCATTGTTGCTATATGGTCGAGTTCCATAGCGACATTGGGGCGCACATTGTGTTTTCTAAAGAACCGGTCAATGGCTTTGCGTGTGGGGGTTTCTTGTGTAAAGAGAATGAGAGGAAATTCTGCCAAATCTTTGGCTTCTATGATTTCCTTCTGGGTCAGTTTGTGTCCCGGAGGCGCAATGACGACCATTTCATTTTCAGTAAATTCTATGACGTCTACATTTCGTTGCGCGCGTGGATAAGGAACAATGCCCAAGTCAATTTCACTGCTGCTGACATCATCATAGATTTTTTGAGCTTGATCATATTGTAAGCGAAAGTTAACCCGCGGAAACGCTTTGAGGTAGGATTTTAGATAGGGGGCCAATTCGAGCATACCAACGCTGTAAATCGATGCCAACCGCACGGTCCCTGATACGATACCACCCAAAGCTTGAATGCGGTGTTCCATCTCTTCATATTTTCGCACGATCTCGCGTGCATACCGATAGAAAATTTCGCCTTCTGCGGTCAAGGTTAAACGTCGCTTTTCCCGCTCAATGAGTTGTTTGCCTTGTCGTTTCTCTATGCTTTTGAGCTGTTGACTCACAGCTGATTGGGTCACTGAATTGAGCAGTGCCGTTTTGGAGAAGCTTTGTGTTTCCACTAAGTCGCAAAAGACTTTCAAACTTGCAATAAGCACGGGTTAGTCTCCGGTTTGAGGAGTGTGATCAAAAGGCTCAACATGCCTGTGATGTTTGCGAATGCGAATTAAATCGATTGTATTGCGCACGATACTTTCGATGATTTTTGTGCGGGTGTCATGATCGCTGGACCATCTGACGGGAATTTCCTTAACCTGAAAGCCCAACCGATGCGCCAAAAAAAGCACTTCGGCATCAAACATAAATCGTTCAATAATTTGACGCGAAAATATAGCGTGTGCAGCCTGGTGTGTGTAAAACTTAAATCCACACTGGGTGTCTTTATAATGGCCCAATATCGGCAGGAGCGTGTGGATATATTTGTTAAAAAAGAAAGATCCCAAGCGTCGATAAAGCTTGGGTTTTAGATCTATTTGGGTGCCAGAAAGCTTACGAGAACCAATAACAATTGGTATGCCAGTATCTAACTGTTCCAACGCATCTGACGTGCACGTAATATCGGTTTTATAATCTGCATCCATAAAACCGATATAATATCCGGTGGCCTGTAAAACCCCTTTTTTCAGTGCATGCCCTTTGCCTCTATTGGGTACCACGCTAACAATACGGATATTGGGGTGTTCTAATGCAAAAGCTTCAACAAGGTCGACCGTTTGGTCTGAGCTGCCATCATCAACAACAATGAGTTCCCACGAATAGGGCTGGGAATTTAGGTAAGATATTGTTTTTGTAAGTGTAAGGTCAATTCTTGATGCTTCATTGTAAGCGGGAAGTACCAAGGAAAGATGAGGGCATTTTTCTGCTTGAGAAGGCTTGTTTGTGGGCTGACCTGGTGCCTCCTCCTGTCCCATACCGAGTTTCTTCCTCTTAGATGAATTATAAGAACCTGTAAACCTTGTGAGTAAAAGTATAAGATTTACGAAACTATGTCAATAGGAAATCTTGCTAAAAAATAGGCCTTTGCGGTGGCAAAAAAAGGGCTATACTGGGCTATTTTTAGGTAGATGTTTCTGGTGGCTGATTTGGGGGTTTCGTGGAAAAACCTTGTTCGAATTCGAGTGTGATCTTATCTTTATTAGACTTCAAATCATTCAGAAAGGCTTAAAATATGAATTGGTTTAGTAAACTTAAATCAGGTATCCAAACCCTGGTCAGAAGGCGGATGCCTGACAATCTTTGGGTTAAATGTGAGCGTTGCCATCAAATGGTCTATCGCAAGCAGTTGGAACAGAGTTTCGGTATTTGCAATCATTGCAGTCACCATTTCAGAATTCCCAGTCA
>JABIFK010000912.1 GCA_018650745.1 Candidatus Latescibacterota bacterium
CGTAAATGGTGACACCGTCTTCTTTACGCACATCTGCGTCGATGCGTTGTGATTTCTTCCATGCAAATACCGGGGCGTCCACCAATGAGAGATGTAATGAAACCGACAAAGAATGCGGCCCACAGCCCCACAGATGGGTCCACACCGGCAACAAAAGCAAAAGCAACTGCTTCGGGTACGAGCGCCAGTGCAACGGTGAGTCCTGAAAGCAATTCATTTTTTAAATTTATGTCTCGTTTGATCAGCAGATCAATCAAAAGTAACCTCTCTTATGTATTGTATTATGTTTTATAATTTTTTCTTCTAGTTTGTGCGCACTGAAGCATTTGCCCTTGGTTTTAACCCCGTCTGCAGGCAAAAGAAATGACCAAATAGGCAACCGACCTACTGGCCACACTTTAATATCTCTTATAAATGTAATGTATTTGATAAGTATAATGTATAATTTTTATGTGCGAATCAAGTCAAGAACCCGATTTAAGTCATCGTCGCTGTAAAACTCAATCTCAATTTTGCCTTTTTGACCGCGCCGATTGATGTTGACTGATGTGCCAAATTGTCGCTGAAGGTCTTCTTCGAGGGAGAGGATATTGGGGTCTTTATAAGATTGGGTTTTTTGTGGTTTTTTGACGGTACCGTCTTTATAAGCTTTGACAAGCGATTCTACACGACGAACGGATAGGCCTTGTGCAATGATTTGTTGGCAAATGGCAATTTGAAGGTCGGGATCATCTAAACCCAAGAGTGCGCGTGCATGGCCTGATGCGATTTGGCCTGTTTGTAAGGCTTCAAGCACTTCCCTGGGCAATGCGAGTAGGCGCAACATGTTGGCCACAGTGGAGCGGTCTTTCCCTACGCGTTCGGCAACCTCTTCTTGAGTCAAGAAACATTCATCAATGAGCATACGATAGGCTTTGGCTTCTTCAACGGGGTTGAGGTCTTCGCGCTGAATGTTCTCGATCAGGGAGAGTTCCATCATTTCCTGATCGGTGCCAATGTCCATAACCAAGGCAGGAACGACTTCTAACTCAGCTTGTTTGGCTGCTCGAAATCGACGTTCACCTGCAATAAGTTGATAACCCGAGCCAAACCGGCGTACGCTAATAGGCTGTAATATGCCTTTTTCGCGAATAGATTGCGCAAGTTCGCTTACGGCTTTGGGGTCAAACTCTGTGCGGGGTTGATGGGGGTTGGGTTCAATGTCGCCAATTGTTATTTCGATGACTTGTTGACCCGATGGGGTTTCTGCTTGGGAGCCTTCCGTGCTTTTGTCGTTTTCTGCACCAGGAATCAGTGCGCCAAGACCTTTGCCAAGGGCGTTGCGTTTAGCCATTGTTGATGACCTCCCCGGCGAGGCTGATATAGCTTTGGGCGCCGGAAGACATGATGTCGTAAAGGATAATAGGTTTGCCAAAACTGGGTGCTTCCCCGAGTTTGACGTTTCGTCCAATGACGGTTTTGTAAACTTTATCGCCAAAGTGCGCTTTGGTTTCTTCTGCAACTTGTCGTGAAAGGTTGAGGCGTCCGTCGTACATGGTGAGTAAGACGCCTTCTACTTGTAACTGCGGGTTGAGGTGGCGCTGCACCAGACGCAGTGTATTGAGCAGTTTCCCCAATCCTTCAAGTGCATAATATTCACATTGGATGGGAATGAGTACGGTGTCTGAGCCTGTGAGTGCATTGAGTGTTAACAGACCCAAAGAGGGCGGGCAATCGATAATGACAAAGTCATAGTCATCACGTATTTTTGAAATGGCCGATTTAAGGCGTTGTTCGCGTGAAATGATGGAGACCATTTCAACTTCTGCACCCGTTAAACTGATGTGTGAAGGTGCAATGCTTAAATAAGGCACTTTGGTTTCTTTAATAATATTTTTAAAAGGTTGTTCTTGTAGTAATACTTCATAAATACTCGATGTGTCTTCTTCCATTTCAATGCCACACCCACTGGTTGCATTGGCCTGGGGGTCCATATCGAGCAATAGGGTTTTCTTTTCGGCTGCGGCCAAACACGCGGACAAGTTGACCGCTGTGGTGGTTTTGCCCACACCACCTTTTTGATTGGCTACGGCAATAACTCTTGCTGACATAAATGTACCGAACTTCCTAAAAGTTTGTGATAATAGAGATGCGACAGATCGGTAAAATATAGGTTAAGGTGAGGGGAAAATCAAGCAGGTGGGGGGAGGTATTAAAACTTAAGTGCCCGCTTCCTGTGTGGAAGCGGGCACTTATTTTTATACCCTAGGACGTTCAGGGGATAGGCTTATTGATCTGCCAATGCTGCGTGTGCTGCGGCCAAACGTGCAATTGGCACACGGAATGGGGAGCACGAGACATAGTTCATGCCCACGTTGTGGCAGAAATGGACTGATGCGGGATCACCACCGTGTTCACCACAAATACCCACTTTGAGGTTCTTGCGGGTTTTGCGGCCCTTTTTGGTGCCCATCTCAACCAATTGGCCAACACCTGCTTGGTCGAGTGTTTGGAAGGGATCGTTTTCGAGAATTCCCTTTTCAACATATTCGCCCAAGAATACACCGGCATCATCACGTGAATAACCA
>JABIFK010000913.1 GCA_018650745.1 Candidatus Latescibacterota bacterium
CGCCAACACGCCCCCAACATCTAACACATAGTCATAAGGAACGATGAGCACATTTGTCGATTCAAGGTGCGTAAAGGTCTCGATAGGTGCAGCTGCCACAACGCGCGGATCTTGATCTTGAGCATCAGCCAAATCATCTTTTTCTTTTACCGTATCAACCGGCGTTAATTTTTCATCATCCAGGTCTTTGAACTTGTTAAAAGCATCCGAATCCACAATGCCAATAACTGTGAAAGTTTGGCCCTGCATTTCAATCTTAGCCTTGCCTGCATCTTCAGGAAAAATACCAACCAATTCGGCCAAGTCATTTGGCAAAATACAAACAAACTCCTCACCAGGCTCAAACCAACGTCCGCTCATCAAAAATTGATCAACGCCCGTAATTTTGGGTTCATCAGGTGTTAAGCCGAGCAAAGCGTTTACAAAGCTATCTTTACCCGTTGTGATGCCCACATCAAAATCAACATATGTTTCTCTCGGGCCCATATCAGCCGTTGTCTCTGTTACACGAGAAAAGTTAACATATGCACGTTCACCGCGCACTTGAGACATATACCAAGCACGGGGTACAATATCTGCACGCCCTTCAAAACCGCTATGTAAATAACTCAATACCGATTCTTGCATACCGCGCCAAGAACGATCCCGTATTAGTGAACCTTGATATGAAGGATCATTATCACGTGGTAATTTGTAAAACTTTAGAGAAGTTTGGACAGATGTAAATGAGAGTGTTGTAAAAGTCAGCAATGTCAAGGTAACGCCAGTTAAGGCAGTGCGAAGGGGTCTCTTACGCAAGTTGGATATCCCCAAGACAATAGCGGCCGAAGTAGCACTCAAACGCCCCACATCAGCTTCATAAGTCCCCGAAGACGCCTGCTTCATTTTGCGTACTTCCTCACCAAATTTTGACACCACAATAACCATGGCCACGCCCCCTAATGCCATAATCACAAACGCCAAGAAAATGATATAAGGTGAATTGCTCAACTTAAACGCTGGGTGCACAAAACGTAACACAATAAAGAATGCCACAAAGAAAATTGCGAACCACGCCAATCGCCAAGTAATACTTGAAGCGCCAACAAACAAACGTTCGATAAAGAAACAAAAGGGCAAAAGCAAGATAAAGTAGAAGATAATACCTCGCACAGTATCATTTGCAGTAGACATCACTTCAGGATACCCTCGAGCTTCAAGCCCCCACGCACGTCGCGATGCAGAAATAAAACCCTCATAATCGTGATCGTCTAAATGTTTTCGGGCTTCAAGCAATGCTTCACGCGCACTGTTGTGTAATAAAGTGAGTCTGTTATTTTCAATTCCATACTGTGCCAATTGTTTCATGCGCACATCATCTATGACCCACATATCTTTAGCGGCCTTGTAAGACGGCTGAAAAATAACTCCGGGTTCATAGCCTGCACCTCTGGCACGTTCTAACAAGTCTTCATCTACATCCTGAATGTTCACAGGATTATCTAGCAGTTCTTGAGGTGCATTAATCAAAAGGTACTTCACACCAAAAAGTCCAGTGCTCATCAATATCTTTAGAGGTTCTGGTTTATGTGTCACATGATCTAAGCGAGAAAATGCAACGGCCGCGCGTGTGACATCGCCCTCTTTCGTACTCTGATTCTGCACATACGAGTAACTGTATTCCATGGGCTGGGTGTCATTTGGGTTTAATACTGTCATAAAATCAAGGGCAGACAAATAACTCGAATCGATAATTTCAAACACGCTCAAAGGGGCACATTTAAACAGCACCTCCATCATCTCATTTTCCCACCAACCGTACCGCTGTGTGGTTGGGAATTTTTTATCGCCCTCGGATCCTAAATCAGGCGCCGAAGCAATGCGCCCATCATCATCAACCTCATAAGCCAAGATTTGGTTCGAAAAGCGATTGCGCATAATTTCAAAGTTGAACCGCCCAGTAAGTTCGACATTGCTACGAGCACCAAACAAAACAGGATCAATATTCGCAGGATCGTTCGCTTGAGCAATATCATAAATGGGGCCTACGCTGGCTTTATCAATAATCATTGTTCTGACACCAGCACTACTTCCCGAAGGACCCGGTTGTTGATAAACAACCAACGCACCAGGCACAGGCACACGCGGCAAAGCAAAGTCGACATTGCGATCAAACCATAAAATCCGTCCATCTAAACTATGTCCTCGATCCTGCAACTTTAATTTGGACACTCTGAAAAATTCAGGATCTTCACTCGCTTTAAGCAATGCGCCAACAGTCGTCTGAATTTGTCGCGTTAAATTTCCAAAATTCACAAATTCAACACGATCTTTGGGCGTATCGACTACCCGACGAACCGTAGAAGGTGTTGCCAGCGTAATACCTTCTTTGCCGACAAACGTAACGGCTTCACTATCAAACCCCAAACGAATGGGCATATAATTTTTCCAAGTTCGTTTGGGTGGCGCAATGGCATCAACATGACGGGATTCTTCACCGGGAAAAACCTTTGCCATATATCCATCAAACTTATCGGCATAAGGAGCCAAAAGATTGTTCAGGTAATTATCTGTGCGCCAACTGGCATTGTTAAATGTGCCATGCGAAAAACTCGCAACTTGATCAGATTCACTGGAGAAGTCTAGACCTACAAACAAACGAAAGTCAATTTTAGGCCCCAATGTTTGCAAACATTCAGATGAAGGTTTCGCTGCCTGACAGGCCAAACAATATTGCCGTTCAACCATAGCTTCATTGTCTTGGCAAGCCAGTGACTCATCATCCGGAATGAGCTCTCTAAAATACTCACTCTCACGTGAATGCCGAAACAGGAAATCATTAATGCCTGCCAATCCTTGAAAATGAGAACCTGTTGCTAAAAATGTAACCGCATATTGTGGCGGGTTCTGCTTTAAAATGCGGGCAGCATGTAACAGTGCTGCAATCCCTGTGGCATTCTCTGCACCAGGTGCAACTGCAGGCACAACAGAAATGGCGTCATAAAAACCACTCAAAAGTATTTGTTGA
>JABIFK010000244.1 GCA_018650745.1 Candidatus Latescibacterota bacterium
ACGAGACCGACGGTCATCAGGGCGTTGATTGAAGGAATCATACCGGCTTTGATGACGTCGCGGAGAATGCGTTGGGTGGCTTCTTGGTAGGTGGCACCCAGGCAAAAGGCGAGTTCGATTTCAGCGCGTTGTTTTCGCAGGTCAGAGAAGAGGCGGTCAAGTGCAATGGTGACGGCGTTCATTGCATTGCCAATAATCATGCCACCCAAGGGGATGAAATATTGAGGTGTGTACCAGGGTTTGACTTGCACGATAACGGCTGTTACGATGATGGTGACGATCATGTAGCTGATGAGCATGGAGATAAAGGTGGGGATGAAAAATGAGACTTTTTCTTCTTTGACACGGCCTTTAATGGCATGGGCTGCCCAGAAGATCATGAAGGTGAAGAGCAAAAGGATGAGAAAGACGTTGTTGAGTTGAAAGATGAATGTGAGTATATAACCCATCAAGAAGAGTTGAGCAAAGGTGCGAATGGTACCCCAAATCAAGTCTTTTTCAAGACCGAGTTTGAGCAGGATGGAACCGCCACTTGAAATAACGATGAAGATTAAGCAGAGCACCAGTTGGATGGGCGTGATTTCAATGAGGTTCATGTGAGACCATTGGGCGTGAGGGTATAGGTTTTGGGCGTGATTTGTTGCGTTGAAAAGTCGATGTGTGTTACGAGAATGATGGTGACTTGAGATGTTTGATTGATGTGTTCCAATTCGCGCTCAACAATGGTACGCGACTCAGGATCGAGTGCTGATGTGGGTTCGTCGCATAGGAGGATGTTGGGGTTTACGAGTAAGGTGCGAATGAGGGCTAAGCGTTGTTTTTGGCCGACTGAGAGCTCAAGGGCACGATCATCGAGACTGATGTCATGCAAAAGATATGCGTTGAGCTTTTCTTGGAGGTGTGTGTCGTTGGGTTTTGTTATGTCGCTGGCAGTTTTAAACGTGAAGGGCAATAGGAGGTTGTTGCGCACGGTGTCGTCGAAGACGATGGGGGTTTGTTGTACATAACCAATACGTTGACGTATTTGAGTGACATCGTAACCTGTGAGGACTTTGCCGTCGATTGAAATGGTGCCACTGGTGGGTTCTTGCAATCGGTTGATCAGACGTAGAAGACTGGATTTTCCACCGCCTGAAGGACCTGTGATAATGACAAAGTCACCGGATTCAATGGTGAGATTCACATTTTGGAATAGGGTTGCTTTGTTATTGTATTGTAGCGAGAGGTCTTGGAGTTGGAGTTTCATAGAGGCCGTGAGAAGGGAAAGTGGCGTTAGGGACAGAACACAGGAAACAGAATACAGGAAACAGGAGCGAAAGGCACCTACCCCCAGCCCCTCCTGAAGGTAGGGGAGTAAAGGCAATAGTCAAAAACTAAAATTGATGGTGCAAAATAAGGTGGTTGGTTGAGAAAATCCAGTGATATTCACAAAGATGTGATCGCTCATGACAATTTCGTGACAATTTGAATGGGACTCCCTGCTAAAAGGACAATTGACGATAAAGCGTTGATTGTCCTTTGTTAGTACCTCGTTCAAGACTGTTCTTAAAAGACAACGTTCTTACTGAAGTGCCTCCTGATTTTCAGTTTTCTATTTTGTGTTTTTAAACTTACATTTCTCGTCGTTCGTAAACTCATTCACTCATAAAAGGAATTTTTCTATGTCCAATGTTGAAAATGCGGTCATTGGCCCGAATGAAGAGATTAAGGTGACCAAAATCGAGACCTTTGTGCTTGAGAGCTCTTGGGTCTTCGTTAAGATTTCGACCGATGCAGGAATTACAGGTTGGGGCGAAATGCTCAAGGACGATGCCAAGGCTTGTGCTGCTGGGGCACTTGAAGTGGCCGATTATTTGGTGGGCCAAGATCCGCGTGCGGTTACCAAGCACTGGCAAGCCATTCATCGTGGGGCGTTCTATCGGGGTGGGCCAATTAAAACGGCCATTCTTTCGGGTATCGATATGGCACTTTGGGATATTACGGGGAAATGTTATGGGGTGCCCGTTTATAAACTCTTAGGGGGGGCAACGCGTGATCGCATTCGAGTGTATGGCACTGTCAGCGCGGAGACGGGTGTGGATGCGATGAAGGTTGGCCCACAGGCAACACGGAAGGCGTTTAAGTACATTGAGGGACAGAAGTTTGTTGACGAGGTGGTTGAGCGTTTTAAGGCGTTGCGTGACAAACATGGTTCTGGCGTGGACATTGCCGTTGATTTTCATGGTGCTGTTCAACCGCCAACAGCGATGTTGTTGATGAAGGCGCTTGAACCGTATCATCCGTGGTTTTATGAAGAAGTGGTGCAAGCACTGAATATAGATGTGATGGCCGAGCTTGCACAAAAGACCCATATTCCGGTTGCGACAGGTGAGCGCATTTTTACCAAGTGGGGCTTTCGAGAAATTCTTGAAAAGCGCGCCGCTGTTATTTTGCAACCCGATATTTGTTATGCGGGCGGTATTACAGAACTGAAGATTATTGCGGGTATGGCTGAGGCCTATTATACGCCTATAGCACCTCACAATCCACAGGGGCCTTGCTCGCTTGCTGCCAGTTTGCAGATCGCTGCTTCTATTCCAAATTTTCTGATTCAAGAACGGGGTGACAACGAATACGCAGATCTGCTTGCGAAACCATTGGCACCGGTCAAAGATGGTCATCGACCCATTCCGACAGACCCTGGATTGGGCATTACGATTGATGAAGATAAACTCATGGCCCAAGTCGGTGAGCCAAAGGCTTACAGTACGCATTATGATCCTGATGATGGTTCTGTTGTCGATTGGTAGATGAAGGTGTAGAATAAAATTGCAGAGAACACTCTGGACGAAAGCGTGTGAGCAAATGGCTCACACGCTTTTTTTATGCAAAACATATATAGGCAATCACATCGCGATAGAATAATGGCGGTTGAAAAAATATTTCGACAATCGCAGGCAGAGGGGGTGTTGTTGATGCGGATGGTGGTGAAGGGAATTCTGTCGGTTCAGTCGGGGGATAATCCGCGTATTGTGGAGCAAAAATTCAATACGTTTATTGCGCCTAAGTTGCGGCAGTTGACGGAGGAAGAGGGATAAAGTGAAAATTAAAAATGCAAAATTAAAAAGACAAAACTAAATCAAGTTGCCAGCAAACTCGCTGGCGTTGCGCACGAAGATTGTGGTGGGGAACCCTTTGGCGAGTTCATTGAGCCATCGGGCGTATTCGCCTTCTGTGCCGGGCAAAGAATCTTTGAGACCCAAGAAGACCACGTCGGTTTCTTGGGTGTGCGCGTGCATGACTTCGGCAAAAGTTTGCTCGGGTTTTTTTACAAGGACTTCGGCCTCGGCTTGAATGCGTGCTTCGGGAATGAGGGTGTTGAGATTCTTGATTTTGGTTTCACGGTCTTGTTCATTGTCTGCTATTGAGCGCACAAGAATTTTGTTTTCTCGCCAATCGGGGTTCATGTTGAGCAAATAAGCGAGCAGAAGCATGAGGTCGCCGTTGTTTTCAAGGCCCCCCCACCATACGACGATTCGGTTTTCGTGTTTGGGTTCTAAACCTTCGTTGATGCGTGCAATAATTGTGCTTTTGCCAGCGCGAGACAACCCACGTGTGATGCGCAGAAAAGATTCCAATCGGTCAGATTTTTCGGGCCAGCCGAACATGACGGTATTGGATTTTAAGGCGCCAATGCCGTGTGCTTGTGCAATGCTGATGACGCCGTTTTCAAATTCTGATTCGGGTATGACATTGATTTGGCTAAAGGCAAGCACATCTTCTTTTGAAAGTACGCTGTCCATTTCTTGTTCTTGGCGTTCGATGTTTATGGATTCGTTTTTGAGGTCGCCAGTAATAATTTGGCTGGTGGTGACCATACCCCGGTTTTGATTGAACCAACTTGCCAAACGCACAAGTCCAATGCGTTTGGCTGGGTCCCCTGAAAAGAGAAGAATGTGAGGCCGCC